>JAJFMR010000076.1 GCA_020696915.1 Rhizobiaceae bacterium
ACGACATGCGTCTTGTAAGCCTCGTAGCGGCGCTCCAGCATGGCCTGCAGCGACCCGGACCGGGCACGTCCGTCTTCCAGTTCCGGCAGCGGGGCGAAGGTGAGGGCAGGGGAGCCTTCGAGGTCGCCCGGCATCAGGAACCGTCCGGGCGGCAGCGTCGAGAGGGCGCGATCATCGAGCTTGCAGGCCTTCAGATAGGCTGCGAACGCCTCGGCCAGCTTGCGCGCCGTCATCTCATCCGCATCGTCGCCCGGCTTGACGGAATGGGCAAGCCGCCGCCACTCTTCGGAGAGTTCGGATCGAACCGGCAACTTCGCCAACTCGAAGGCATCGCGCGAAAATTCGGCGAAGTCCTTGCCGAGCAGGGGCAGGTCGAGCAGCCATTCCCCGGGATAGTCGACGATGTCGATCGACAGCCTGCCCCGGGAGAACAGCCGGCTCCAGCCGGACGCGGATTCGTATTCGATGGTCAGCCGGAGTTCGGAGATGGCGCGGGTCGATTCGGGCCAGATACGGGCCCCGAGCAGCGCCGCGACGTGATCTTCATACTGGAACCGCGGCACCGCATCGTCCGGCTGGTGTTCCAGATATGCACGGGCGATGCGGCCCGATCGCTGCGCCTCGAACAGCGGCAGACGTCCGCCATGCAGGAGGTTATGGACGAAAGCCGAGATGAAGACGGTCTTGCCGGCCCGCGACAGCCCCGTCACACCCAGCCTCAGCGACGGCGAAAACAGGCTCGTGGCCCGGCCCGACATGGTGTCGATGGCGATCCTGGCCTCGTCGGCGAAGTTGGTCAGCGCGGTCGCCAAAAAGTGCCCTCTCGCGAAATTCCGGTATAGGCAAAGGTGGTCGGGTTGCAAATGGCAGGGTGCGGTGCGGCGCGCCCTTCCCGGTGGTCGTCGGTCTCGTCAATGATCGCCTGGGGTAAGGAAAGCCTCCAGAAAGCCGCTGCCGGGAGCGGCGCCTTTCAGGCCGCCGGGAAAACGGATCACCGCGAGTCCGGACGCCGGGAACCCGGAGTTGAGTGCTGCCCTGGCTGCCGGATCCCCATCTCCGGCCAACGCCACCGCAAGGTCCTCCGTCATCGGATTGTGGCCGATGACCAGAACCGAGCCGCCTTCCGCGTTCTGATGGATGAGGGACAGGTAACATGCCGCATCCTCGCTGTAGAGCAGGTCGAAAAACCGAACGCGGCCGGTGTCGCTGCGCCCGGCCAGCCCTTCGAGTGTTTCTCGCGCCCGCCTCGCGTTGGAGCAGAGCGTTATGTCGGGGATGTAGGCGGCGGCGCGCATCGCCTCGCCGGTCGCCTCGGCTTCGGCATGACCGACCGCGTCGAGCGGCCTGTCGAAATCGCGGACACCCGGCAGAGCCCAACCGGCACGGGCGTGACGCAGAAGAAAAAGCGTGTCCAATCGATGGTTCTCCCTGCTGCGGGCGATCCCGCCACGGCCGTGGCGGGATTTAGCCAAGGGTGTTCATCCGCGCAACATGGGAGGGCACGGCAAGGGTCGGCTCCGCGCTCTTGGAGGTGTCGGGGGGTTGTCGGGAACACGAGCCGAGGGGCATTATTCGCAGGCTTAACAAAAGCGTGACCGCCTTTAGGAATGATCTTGTGCGGGCTCCGGGCGGCGAATATATAGGCGCCCACGTTGGGGTCATGGGGTGAGTCGAATGAATGCTCTCGTTACAGCCGATTACGTACCCTCGGACGACGAGCCATTCATGAACGAGCGGCAGAAATCCTACTTCAGAGCCAAGCTCGTCACCTGGAAAACCGACATACTGCGCGAGGCGCGCGAGACCCTCGAAATCCTGCAGCAGGAAAACGCCAACCATCCCGACCTCGCCGACCGGGCTTCGTCCGAAACCGACCGCGCCATAGAACTGAGGGCACGCGACCGCCAGCGCAAGCTTATCGCGAAGATCGATTCCGCCCTTCAGCGGATCGAGGAAGGCACCTACGGCTACTGCGAGGAAACCGGCGAGCCGATCTCGCTGAAACGCCTCGATGCGCGGCCGATCGCGACACTGTCGATCGAAGCCCAGGAGCGCCACGAGCGGCGCGAAAAAGTCTACCGCGACGACTGAACCTTCTGCCGGCGGGGGGTGGCGGCCGCGATCGCCGCCGTTGCTTGCCGGTTCGGCTGCGAGACGCGCGGAAACTATAGCAATGCGAACATTGCAGCGTGTCCGCGGAACGCCGCGGGGTCACGAACGCTTGTGGCTGGACAGTTCGCCGAGCAGCTTGGTCATTTCCTCGTCGAGGGTGAGTTCCGGCGGCTTTATCGGCATTCGCGACTTGCCCGAATCGAACGTCACTTCCAGTTCCCTGAGCAGTGTCTCGTCGAGGCTGCTGCTGTTCTGCCTTGCGGGTGGCGGGGTCGAGTGCTTCATCGCAGTCGTTCCGGCACCGTTCGCTGCATAGGGGGGCGCCACCGACGCCGGGATCACCGCCAGTGGCGCCGGAGGGATCTCGGCCGGTGGCGGGCGATGCTGGGGCGCGACCGGCACGACCACGTCGCTGGCGGGCCGCGGGTCGGGCGATGCGTTTTCGGGCGATCGCATCGTCTGCGGAGGAGACGGCCGCCGGGCGGGCGGGGCAGCCGGGGGTGGCGCGCTCGACCTTGCGGGGGCCGCAACCGGCGCAGCCGGCCGGCGTGCCGGTGCCGGATCGGGCTGCCTGGGCGCCGCCGGCGCCGGATCGGGCAGCCGCGGCCTTGGATGCGGCAGCGCGTCGGGGCTGGCATGTCCGGTCAACGCCGGGCGACGGGGCTGAACCAGCCTTATGTCGCGTTCCACCACGACATCGGTCGGCCCGCCGATCAGCAACAGATGCTCGGTGTCGTCGCGCCGGATGAGCACGAGGCGGCGGTGGCTGTCCACGGCCGTGGCGTCCATCACCGCCAGCCGCGTCTTGCGGTTCCGTCCACCGGCCACGAAGGTGCCAAACGTCAGGCTGCGGATCAGCTTGATGGCCAACAGCACCAGAACGAGCAGGACGAGCGCTGCCGCGGTCCACAGCAGGGCCGCCGCAAACTGGGGCCCTCCCAGGCCCTGCATCCATTCGAGCATCGCGTATGAAACCTCCCCCGCCAGCGCGGAGACACTAAACCTTCGCCGCGGGCCTTCGCAAGCTATCCGACCGTGCGCCGCCAGTGTATACACGCCCGTCTTTATCCCGGGGTTTTTCCTGTCGGGCCTTTTCGTGCCCGGGAGAATATGATTTCAAGTTTTTAGCGGTCGGGGAGCCGCCTCCCGGGAATCAGTCGGTATGGCCAGAGAGACGCGCGGCGACTTCTATCCCGCACCGATCGTCGACAACAGCACCCGGCCAGGGGCCATTACGCGGCTCATCATCTTTGTCGTGGTGCTCACCGGCGCTGCTATCGTGTTCGGCCTGTTTCGGGAGCGCCTCGGCGACCCTTTCCTGCTCGGAATGCTCGGCGTCCTGGCGATGATCGGCGTCGGCTATCTGTTCGCAACGGCGATCGGTTTCGTACAGATCGCGCCCCGTTCGACCAGTGACGAACTGTCGAAGGCATTCGTGGATTCCCTGGCGCAGGGCCTGCTCGTCACCGACGTAAAAGGCCGTGTCGTCTATGCCAACCGCGCCTACGCCGAAATGACCGGCGCATCGTCCGCCGCCGACGTAAAGACCGTCGAGGGGCTGCTGTCCGATCTTCCGGAGGCCTCTTCGACGATCGATCACCTGGCCTCGGTCGTCAAGGATGGTCAGGCGGGGGACGGGGAATTCCGTCTCGCCCAGGCAATCCGGCCGGGCTCCGAACCCGGAGGCCGCTGGTACAGGGTGAGTGCCAGGACGTTCAATGCTCCGGGGCAGCGCCAGCCGCTGTTTGCGTGGATGCTTGCCGACATCTCTTCCGAACGGGCCGAGCAGGAGCGCTTCTTCCGTGACCTCCAGACCGCCATCGACCACCTCGACCATGCTCCCGCGGGATTCTTCTCGGCCGACCAGGAGGGGCGCGTCACTTATATCAATGCCACCCTGGCCGAATGGCTGGGCATCGATCTGGCAAGTTTCACGCCGGGTGCAACCACGCTCGGCGAAATCGTCGCCGGCGACGGCATGGCGCTGGTCCGATCCGTGAAGGCCGACCCCGGCACAACCCGAAACGCGGTCATCGACCTCGATCTTGCGACCGTGACCGGGGAGGTTCTGCCGGTGCGCTTCATGCACCGCGTGGCGGCGAGCCGCGACGGCCTGCCCGGCCCGTCGCGTACGATCGTCCTCAATCGAACCGAGGGCGAGGACAGCTCCGCAGACCTGCGCGCCGCGGAGGTGCGTTTCACCCGTTTCTTCAACTCGACGCCAATGGCGATAGCGGGCGTCGACCAGCAGGGAAGGATCGTGCGCACCAACGCACCCTTCCTGTCGCTATTTTCCTCGGTGGTGGATCGCGATGCTGTCGACCGGCGGGTGCGTCTCGACACTGTCCTCCATGAGCGCGATCGTCCTGCGCTGAGCGCGGCGCTCGAAAAGGCGCGGCTGCGCCAGGCCGATATCGCGCCGATCGATACCCTGCTTCCCGGGGGGGAAGAGCGCCATGTCCGCTTCTACGTCAACGCGGTCGCCGAGGGCACGGATGCGGAAGGCGCCGAGGAGCAGGCCATCGTCTATGCCGTGGACACCACCGAGCAGAAGGTGCTCGAAGCGCAGATGGCCCAGACGCAGAAAATGCAGGCGGTCGGTCAGCTGGCCGGCGGCATCGCCCATGACTTCAACAACGTGCTCACCGCAATCATCATGGCGGCGGACCTGCTGCTGAGCAATCACCGGCCGTCGGATCCTTCTTTCCCCGACATCATGAACATCAAGCAGAATGCCAATCGGGCGGCCTCGCTGGTCAGGCAACTGCTCGCCTTCTCGCGCAAGCAGACGCTGCGGCCGGAGGTGCTGAACCTGACCGACGTCCTGGCCGACCTTCGCATGCTCCTGACGCGGCTGGTCGGCAACGCGGTGAAGCTGAAGGTCGATCACGGCAGGGATCTGTGGCCGGTAAGGGTGGATATCGGCCAGTTCGAGCAGGTGGTGGTCAATCTGGCCGTCAACGCCCGTGACGCCATGCCGGAAGGCGGCGACCTGACAGTCCGCACCAGGAACGTCCCGGCGGCGGAAACCAGGCGGTTCGGTTATCGCGAACTGGCGGCCGCCGATCATGTGCTGGTCGAGATCGAGGACACCGGCAGCGGCATTCCGGCAGATGTGGTGCAGAAGATCTTCGAACCGTTCTTCACCACCAAAGAAGTCGGCAAGGGCACCGGGCTCGGCCTTTCCATGGTTTACGGGATCATCAAGCAGACCGGCGGCTTCATCTACTGCGAGTCGGAAGTCGGAAGGGGCACGCTGTTCCGGATCTTCCTGCCGCGCCATGTGGCCGAAGCCCAACCGGCGCCGGAGCCGGCAGACAAGCAGGCGGGTCCCGATGCTGCGGCGGCTCTGAACAAGGCGGCCGATGCCGCCCGCGACCTCTCCGGCTCCGCCACCGTGCTGCTCGTGGAGGATGAGGACGCCGTTCGCCTGGGCGGGGTCCGGGCGCTCAGCTCACGCGGCTATACGGTCCACGAGGCTTCGTCGGGCGTCGAGGCGCTGGAGCTCTACAACGAACTCGAAGGCAAGATAGACATTGTGGTTTCGGATGTCGTGATGCCGGAGATGGACGGACCGACACTGCTTGCCGAACTGCGCAAGATCCGGCCCGACATCAAGTTCGTCTTCGTCTCGGGATATGCAGAAGATGCGTTTGCGAAGAATCTGCCGGCGGATGCAAAATTCGGATTCCTCCCGAAGCCGTTTTCGCTGAAGCAGCTCGCAACGGTGGTCAAGGAAGTCCTCGAAGCGGGCTAGACAGGATCAACCTCCGCCGCCATACGTCGATCGCCTGAGAACGCAAGGCAGGCCGCTCGCATCGGTTGTGGACCTGATGAGCAATGACGCCGCACAATGAAGCCAGCAAGGGCGACTATGCCGAAGCGGTGCTTCTGCCGGGTGATCCCGAGCGCGCGCAATGGATCGCCGAAACCTTCCTGGAGACGCCGCGCCGGGTGAATTCGATTCGCGGTGCGCTCGGTTATACCGGCCGCTACCGGGACATGCCGGTCAGCGTGCAGACGACCGGGATGGGCCGCCCGTCCTTCGCCATTTACGTGCATGAACTCGTCACCGTCTACGCCGTCAGGCGGATCGTCCGGATAGGCTCCTGCGGTTCCATCGATCGGGACGTGGCCGTTCGGTCAGTCGTCATTGCGCAGACCGCGGCGATGGATTTCGAAGTCGGCAGCATCGGCGAATGGCGGCGTCCGGACGTGACGCTGTTCGAACTGGCCGTTGCGCGCGCCCGGTCGGACGGCCACCGACACCACGTCTGCCCGATGGTCTCGAGCGACGTCTTCTATCACCCTGATCCGCTTGGCCGTTTCGCGAGCGCCAGGGCGCATGGCGCGCTTGCCTGCGACATGGAAACCAGCACCACCTTCGAACTTGCAACCGCGGCCGGCATACGTGGTCTGTCGATATGCACCGTCGTCGACAGCCTCGTCACCGGCCAGGAAATCGAAACGACCGAGCGCCAGGGTGTCTATTCGGACATGGCGAGGCTGGCTCTGGACACGCTGGCCGACGACCATTCCGCAACCGGCGGCGCGGCCGGCGCCTGATGCCGCTTCCGAGGCGCGGCGGCAGCGCGTGACGGGGTCAGCGGTCCAAATATCGCCGCGCGGCGTAGAGCGCTACGGCGGCGGCGTTCGACACGTTCAGGGAGGCAATCGGACCTTGCATGTCCAGGCGGGCCAGCACCGAGACCGTCTCGCGGGTTTTCTGGCGCAGGCCCTTTCCTTCCGAACCCAGGACCAGCGCCACCTTGGATCCGGAAAAGCTCGACTCCAGTTCTGCCGGGCCCTCGGAGTCGAGGCCTACGGTGAAATAACCGGCATCGTGCAGCCTCGACAGCGCGTCGGCCAGGTTCTTCACCTCGATGAGTTCGATATGTTCGAGCGCCCCGGAAGCCGATTTTGCGAGGACGCCCGTTTCCTGGGGGCTGTGCCGCGCGGTGGTGATCAGCGCCCCGGCCCCGAAGGCGACGGCGGAGCGCATGATGGCGCCGGCATTGTGCGGGTCGGTCACCTGGTCGAGCACTACCACGAGCCCGGTGTCGCCCAGCGCGTCCAGCGATCTTGCTTGGAGCGGCCTTGTTTCGATCAGGACCCCCTGGTGCACGGCGTCCGATCCGGTCACCTTGTCAATGTCGCGGGGCTCGACGACCGCCACTGGAAAGGGCAGGGCAGCCGTATCCGCCCCGAGCCGTTCGAGCGCATTGCGGGTGACGAGCATGCGGCTGATCTTCCGGCGGCCGTTGCGGAGCGCGGCGCGGACGGTGTGGATGCCGTAGAGCCGTACGAGGCCATCCGGCGCGTTTTCCCCTGGCGGGACTGACTGGCGCGGCCTCGACACCGGCGCCCCCCCGCTTTTCTGGTCGCGAAATCGGCGCCTCAGTTTCGCATAGTGCGTGTCCTTCGGACTGCCCTCTTTCCTGTCGTCGTTCATGACCGGCTCCGGAAGCGTTGCGGACATCGAGGCGAGGCTTGCCGGACCGTCACCCGGACGAGGATCGGCCCGGGAGGACCATCGTGAACGGCACTCTATAACGGCCTGCCCGGACGATTCATACTGGTTCCCACAGACGAGGCGAAATGCGAGACAATTGAACCGCGGCGTGGTTGACACCAAATACCCCACTCGCCATAAGGCGCTGCGCGCGTTCGGGCTTCCGCTCATCGATCTCCCGATTTCGCGCGGAATGCCTCGCCGCATGGCTCCGGCAGCAGTCTGGAGGGGTGCCCGAGTGGTTAAAGGGGACGGACTGTAAATCCGTTGGCTTAGCCTACGTTGGTTCGAATCCAACCCCCTCCACCACTGCCGCATCGGAGCCGCCGCCAAGACATGACGCTTCCAATGCGCCACTGTGCGGGTCCGGTTCGGCCGTGACCGGCCTTCCCCACCTCCCGGCGGGACTTCATCGTCGCTGGTCGCGCTCGTGGACCGCAAGGCGGCGACGGCCGGATAGTGGCCGCTTCGCCTGGGCGGGGTTACTGGGCGGTCTGGGAATGATGGCCGCCCGGCATCGAAATGCCGCTCAGCGCCTCGCCGGTCTCGGCCGTCTCGCCGGTCCTGGCAAGATCGCCGATCGAGACGATGCCGATCAGGCGCTTGTCGCGATTGAGGACCGGTAGCCTTCTCACCTGCTGCTCGCCCATCTTGTGAAGCACGTCGTCGACCTCCTCGTCATCGAAGCAGTACTTCACGTCGGTGCTCATCACCTCGCGGACGCGGGCGTCCGGCCCCTTGCCCTCGGCGACGCCGCGCACCGCTATGTCGCGGTCGGTGATCATGCCGACCAGCCGGTCGTTTTCGCCGACCGGCATCACCCCGGCGTCCAGCCGGGCCATGACTTGCGCGGCTTCCTGAAGGGTCTGGTCCGGGTCGGCGATCCGGACATCGTTCGTCATGCAATCTTTCACTCTCATCGGAACCTCCCTGGTTGGTCATCTGCAGCGCACTGCCTGTCCGCCGCCTCGAACCCACCGCCGTCGACTTGATGAGAGAAGGAATGATTGGCCGCCGCAGACGTTCCGCAAAAAAGCCCGACGGGTCGCCGCGTCATCGCCGTGTCCGCCGCTCCTTGACCTTGCAGGGGACAGCGAATAGCTAATGCGGCAGCGCGGGTATGGTGAAATGGTATCACATGAGCCTTCCAAGCTCTTGGTGCGGGTTCGATTCCCGCTACCCGCTCCAGCGGCCTCCATTACCGGGAGTTGAACGGCGTCTCCCTTCGAGGTGGCCTCCCGTCGGGACCTTCGCCGGATGGATACGAGGAGCCTTGCCGGAAGCGCCGCCAGGGCCGCCCGCTTCGGCATAAGCCCCTTGTGTTTTCGAGGCGTTGTCGCTAATCGCCCGGCATCCGAAATCCAGTATCTGTCTCGTGGCCTCAGGAAAGAGAAAATGGCAAAAGGTAAATTCGAGCGCACGAAGCCGCATGTGAACGTCGGCACGATTGGTCATGTCGACCATGGCAAGACGTCCCTGACGGCGGCGATCACCAAGTTCTTTGGCGAATACAAGCCCTACGACCAGATCGATGCGGCGCCGGAGGAGAAGGCGCGCGGCATCACGATTTCGACGGCGCATGTCGAGTACGAGACGACGGCGCGCCACTATGCGCATGTGGACTGCCCGGGGCATGCCGACTACGTGAAGAACATGATCACCGGGGCGGCGCAGATGGACGGCGCCATTCTGGTGGTTTCGGCGGCCGACGGTCCGATGCCGCAGACGCGCGAGCACATTCTTCTGGCCCGCCAGGTGGGCGTTCCGGCGATCGTCGTTTATCTGAACAAGGTGGACATGGTCGACGATCCGGAGCTTCTGGAACTGGTCGAGCTGGAGGTTCGCGAGCTTCTGTCGAAGTACGAGTTTCCGGGCGACGACATTCCGATCGTCAAGGGCTCGGCGCTGGCGGCGCTGGAGGACAGCAACAAGGAGATCGGCGAGACCTCGATCCGCGAGCTGATGAAGGCGGTCGACGAGTACATCCCGACGCCGGTGCGGCCGATCGACAAGCCGTTCCTGCTGCCGATCGAGGACGTGTTCTCGATTTCGGGCCGCGGCACGGTGGTGACGGGGCGTGTCGAGCGCGGCGTGGTGAAGGTCGGCGAGGAGCTGGAGATCGTCGGCATCCGGCCGACCACCAAGACGACGTGCACGGGTGTCGAGATGTTCCGCAAGCTGCTCGACCAGGGTCAGGCGGGCGACAACATCGGTGCGCTGTTGCGCGGCGTTGACCGCGACGGTGTCGAGCGCGGCCAGGTTCTGGCCAAGCCCGGCTCGGTGAAGCCGCACAAGAAGTTCGTGGCCGAGGCCTACATCCTGACCAAGGAGGAGGGCGGGCGGCACACGCCGTTCTTCACCAACTACCGGCCGCAGTTCTATTTCCGGACCACCGACGTGACCGGCGTGGTGACGCTGCCGGAAGGCACCGAGATGGTGATGCCGGGCGACAATGTGACGGTCGACGTCGAGCTGATCGTGCCGATCGCCATGGAAGAGAAGCTGCGCTTCGCCATCCGCGAAGGCGGCAGGACCGTCGGCGCCGGCATCGTCGCCAGCATCAAAGAGTAAGGCCATCAAAGAGTAAGGCCAACCGATCTGACGCCGGCGCGGAAATCATCCGCGCCGCGCCGGAACAAGGAAGTGACGCATGAACGGACAGAATATCCGCATCCGCCTGAAGGCGTTCGACCACCGTGTGCTCGATGCCTCGACGCGCGAGATCGTGTCGACCGCCAAGCGCACGGGAGCCAACGTTCGCGGCCCCATTCCGCTGCCGACGCGGATCGAGAAGTTCACGGTCAACAGGTCGCCGCATGTCGACAAGAAAAGCCGCGAGCAGTTCGAGATGCGCACGCACAAGCGGCTGCTCGACATCGTGGACCCGACCCCGCAGACCGTCGACGCTTTGATGAAGCTCGACCTGGCGGCCGGCGTCGACGTCGAGATCAAGCTCTAGGGTTGCGCAAGGCCGAAGGCCAGGCGCGGACACGCAAGGAAACGAACCGATGCGTTCAGGTGTGATTGCACAGAAGCTGGGAATGACCCGCGTCTACAACGACGCCGGAGAGCATGTTCCGGTCACGGTCCTCCGCATGGAGAACTGCCAGGTGGAGGCGCAGCGCACCGCCGAGAAGAACGGCTACACTGCCGTCCAGCTCGGCGTCGGCCTGGCCAAGGTGAAGAACACGTCGAAGGCGATGCGCGGACATTTCGCCGCCGCCTCCGTCGAGCCCAAGACCAAGGTCGCCGAGTTCCGGGTCTCGCCAGAGAACCTGCTCGACGTCGGCGCCGAGATCACGGTCGAGCACTTCCTGCCGGGCCAGAAGGTCGACGTCACCGGAACGACGACCGGCAAGGGCTTTCAGGGCGTCATCAAGCGTCATCACATGGGCGGCGGGCGCGCTACACACGGCAACTCGGTGTCGCACCGCACGCACGGCTCGACCGGCCAGCGCCAGGATCCCGGCAAGGTGTTCAAGGGCAAGAAGATGGCCGGCCATCTCGGTGCGACCCGCGTCACCACGCAGAACGTCGAGGTCGTTTCCACCGACAGCGATCGCGGTCTGATCCTGATCCGCGGCGCCGTCCCCGGCACCAAGGGCGCCTGGATCCTGGTGCGCGACGCCGTGAAGGTGGCCCTGCCGGACGCCGCTCCGAAGCCGGCCGGCCTCCGTGCGGCGGCCCAGACCGAAGCTCCGGCCACTGAGGGGGCACAGTAATGGACGTCAAGATAACCACCCTGGCCGGCGACGACGCCGGCGAGGTGAAGCTCTCCGATGCGATCTTCGGCCTCGATCCGCGCGAGGACATCCTGCAGCGCGTCGTGCGCTGGCAGCTTGCCAGGCGCCAGCAGGGCACGCACAAGGCCAAGGGCCGCGCCGAGATCGCCCGCACCGGCGCCAAGATGTACAAGCAGAAGGGTACGGGCCGCGCCCGTCACCATTCGGCTCGCGCGCCGCAGTTCCGCGGCGGTGGCAAGGCGCACGGCCCGGTGGTGCGCAGCCATGAGCACGACCTGCCCAAGAAGGTCAGGGCGCTCGGGCTGAAGCACGCCCTGTCGGCGAAGGCGAAGGCGGAAAGCCTGATCATCATCGACGATCTGAAGCTGTCGGAGGCCAGGACGAAGGCGCTTGTCGCGAATTTCGAGGTGCTGGGGCTGTCCAACGCGCTGATGATCGGCGGCTCCGAGCTCGACCAGAATTTCGCCCGCGCCGCCAGCAACATTCCCAACATCGACGTGCTGCCGATCCAGGGCATC
>JAJFMR010000462.1 GCA_020696915.1 Rhizobiaceae bacterium
TGTAATCCAGATCGCCCGACATGCGGTAGACCCCGGCGATCTCCGGGAAGGACACGACCGCGTCCCTGAACCGCGTCAGCCAATCGGGATCGTGGTTCGAGGTCCTGACCATGATGAACACGGTCTGCCCGACGCCGAGCTTCTCCGCGTCGACCAGGGCCACCCTGCCTCTGATCACGCGCTCTTCCTCCAGCCGCTTGAGGCGGCGCCAGCAGGCGTTCGTGGACAGTCCGATCCTGCCGGCGAGCTGGTCTGCCGACAGTGTCCCGTCCTGCTGCAGCTCGGCCAGCAGCCTTCGATCGATTGCGTCGATTTGGACGGTCATATTGGGACGAATGTCCCACAACTTTGCAAATCGCAAGGACAATTTGGGACCGGTTAACCTCACAAACGTGAAATGTTCTTCATCGCTGCGCAGCGGAGCGCCTGCCGCATTGGAGAAAATCGATGACTGCACGACTCGCGAAGCTCTTCACCGACCACCCGGCATCGGTCGACGAGACCTATTTCGGCCATATGGCGTTCGCCTTCTGGTTCGCCTCGCGGCTCTTCATGGCCGCCGGCGCGGCACTCGTTCACGCTTTCTTGCCGTTTCTGTTCGAGACTGCCGCCAGCAGCATCGTCCGCGGGCTTGCCGAGCGGACGCACAAACGCAGCCCGCTCGCGCCATGAGGCTCGCCCACCCCGAGCCATTCCGGCGCCGGCATGGAGGGAGAGTGACGACATGTGCCGGTGGGCGGCCTATCTCGGCAGCGAGGTCTTCCTCGAAGACATCGTCAGCGCTCCCTGCCATTCGCTGATCGCCCAGAGCCATTGCGCGATTGAAGCCAGGTCGCCCACCAACGGCGACGGCTTCGGGCTCGCCTGGTATGGCGGGCGCCCGGAGCCCGGCCTCTACCGGGACATCCTGCCGGCGTGGTCCGATCCGAACCTGAAGAGCCTTTGCCGGCAGATCCGGTCCGGCCTGTTCCTGGCGCATGTGCGGGCATCGACCGGCGGTGCCACCAGCCGCGCCAATTGCCATCCCTTCGTGTCCGGTCGGTGGTCGTTCATGCACAACGGCCAGATCGGCGGCTTCGAGAAGCTCCGCCGCAGGCTCGAAGGCGGCATCTCGGATGCGCTTTTCGACCAGCGGCAAGGCACGACGGACTCCGAGCTGGTGTTTCTGCTGATGCTGGACGAAGGGCTGGAAAGCGACCCCGAAGGTGCGCTCGGCCGGGCCACGGCGCGGATCATCGAGGCGGCGCGCCGCACGGGAATGGAACCGTCGCTGAAGCTGACGGCGGCCTTCGCCGACGGCGAGAGCCTTTATGCGGTCCGCTTCGCAACCGATTCCGAGGCGCCCACCCTCTATACCGCCGAGACGCGCAGCGGCGGCCGCTGCATCGTGTCGGAACCATTCGACCGCGACGGCGGCAGCTGGCAGGCCATCCCGCCCTCGAGCTTCGTCACCATCACCAGCGCCGGAATGTCGGTGCGGCCGTTCGCGCCGCGGCTAACGCGCCTGGCGCTGGCCGGCTGACCAGGCGTCCTGGCTTCCGCCTGGCCGGCGCCGGTTTCCGTTCGACAGCGCAAAAAGCTCCTGTTAGAAGCCCGCCCTCAGTGGGCCCGATGGTCCGCGCAACGAACCGGAACTCCTGGACATGCCCGAAACGATCAGCCAGGCGGTGGCGCGCCGGCGCACCTTCGCGATCATCTCGCACCCCGATGCCGGCAAGACCACGCTCACCGAGAAGCTGCTGCTGTTCGGCGGCGCCATCCAGCTCGCCGGCGAGGTGAAGGCCAAGCGGGACCGCATGCAGACGCGCTCCGACTGGATGAAGATAGAGCGCGAACGCGGCATCTCGGTCGTCACATCGGTGATGACGTTCGAATATGGCGACCATGTCTTCAACCTTCTCGACACGCCGGGCCACGAGGACTTTTCCGACGACACCTATCGCACGCTGACGGCCGTCGATTCGGCGGTGATGGTAATCGACGCGGCGAAGGGCATCGAGCCGCGCACGCTGAAATTGTTCGAGGTCTGCCGCCTCCGCGACATTCCGATTGTCACCTTCGTCAACAAGATGGACCGCGAAACGCGGGACCCGTTCGAGATCCTCGACGAGATCGAGACGAAGCTGGCGCTCGACACCGCGCCCATGACCTGGCCGATCGGCCGCGGCCGCACCTTCGCCGGCACCTATCACCTCGCGGAGAATGCGGTGCGCGGGAGCGATGCGGAAAAAGACCGGCGGAAGGTCAACGGACCGGAGTCGGAACTGGTGGCCGGGCTGCTCCCGCCGCATGAACGCGGGGCCTTCGTCGAAGAGCTCGAGCTGGCCCGCGAGGCGTGCCGGCCGTTTTCGCTGCAGGCCTTCCGGGAAGGCCATCTGACGCCGGTATTCTTCGGCTCGGCGCTGCGTAATTTTGGCGTGCGCGACCTCATCGAGGCGCTCGGCGACTTCGGGCCGAGCCCGCGCGATCAGGAGGCAGACCGCCGGCTGGTACATGCCACCGAGCCCGGGATGACCGCCTTTGTCTTCAAGATCCAGGCGAACATGGATCCCAATCACCGTGATCGCATCGCCTTCGTGCGGGTCTGCTCGGGCAAGCTGTCGCGCGGCATGAAGGTCAAGCTGGCCCGCACCGGAAAGCCGATGAGCCTCTCGTCCCCGCAGTTCTTCTTCGCGCGAAGCCGGGTGACCGCCGACGAAGCCTATGCCGGGGATGTGGTCGGGATTCCGAATCACGGCACGCTGAGAATCGGCGACACGCTGACCGAGGGCGAAGAGCTGCTGTTTCGGGGGATACCGAACTTCGCCCCGGAAATCCTGCGACGCGTGCGGCTCGGCGACGCGATGAAAGCCAAGAAACTGAAGGAAGCGCTGCAGCAGATGGCCGAGGAGGGCGTTGTACAGCGGAGCGGCTGTCGGTCGAGTACGGCCTGCCCGTCGACTTCGAGATCGCACGGTTCACGATCAGCCGCTGGATCCATGCCGATGACGAGGCGGAGCTGTCTCGTTTCATCGACGCGCATCGCGGCGACATGGCGCGCGACCTCGACAACGACCCGGTTTTCCTGGCCCAGCACGAATTCTCGCTGAACTACGAGGCCGAACGCTGGAAGG
>JAJFMR010000463.1 GCA_020696915.1 Rhizobiaceae bacterium
GAGCAGAGGATCGGCTCGACTTCACGGCAATCGGTCCGGCTGTCAACTTGGCTTTCCGGCTGGAAGGTCTGACAAAGAGGCTCGGATCGCCAATAATCGTCTCCGCGGAATTCGCCGCAATCTGTCCGGCGGCGATGAGACAAGTCGGCCGTCACGCGCTCGATCGCTCAGGGACAAGGAAGCCCGTGTTCGTTCCGGTTGGCAACGACTCCACGGCTTGAACGCGAGGCCAAGATCAGGGCTCCCACACGGGAACAGACTTTGGAACCGGCTGCAAACCGGACAGCAGGGAGGCTGACCAGCATAAGCTAAGTCATTGAAGTTGCTGGCGCGCCCGAAGAGATTCGAACTCCTGACCCCCAGATTCGTAGTCTGGTGCTCTATCCAGCTGAGCTACGGGCGCGCCAGATTCGTAGTCTGGTGCTCTATCCAGCTGAGCTACGGGCGCGCAAAAGGCAACAGCCTACGAGAGGCCAGCTGGCGCCGGCCGCTTCGATGCGTGCTACCTAGCGACTGAAAAGTCGAAAAGCAAGCCGCGGCATCGGGATTTGTTACCAGCCAGACCGCGCCCCTGCCGGGCGCCCGCCGCGTGTTTCCGCTGGCGGAAATGCCTTTGAGCCGCCCTTCAGGCCGGGCGGCGCAGCGAGCCCCTGGCGTCCTCGAGCCGCACCGGCTGGTCGGGGATCGTCACGGCGAAGACAGTGTGCCCGCCGGTGCTTTCGACCAGATCGACCGAGCCGCCATGCGCCCGCGCCAGTTCGTGGGCGATGGCCAGTCCCAGGCCGATGCCGCCGCTCCGCGCTGAGCCGCGGAATGCGGCGAACAGATTGTCGCGCGCCTTCTGCGGCAGGCCGGGGCCAGTGTCGGCCACGAGAATGCGGCTGACGCTGCCGGTGCGCTCGGCGGTGATCGTCAGACGCCTCACCACGGCGCCGCCCGGGTCGCCGCTCATCGCCTGCACGGCGTTGCGCGACAGGTTCATGAGCACCCTGAACAGCTGTTCGGAATCGGCGTCGACCTCGAATGCCGGGTCGACCGCGTTGACGAATTCGATGCCGCCCGCCGGATCGATGCCGAGCAGGCCCTCGACCTCCTCGACGAGCTGCCTCAGACGCAGGCGGCGCCGCGACGGCGGCGCTTCCTGCGTGCGGCCGTAATTGAGCACGTCCTGCGAATACGACACCGCGCGGTCCAGCGCGCGCACGAGCTTCGGTGCGACGGCCTGGACCGAAGGATCACGCACGCCACGCAGCCTGTCGGTGAGCAGCTGCGCCGAGGCCAGGATGTTGCGCATGTCATGGTTGATCTTGGACACCGCCAGCCCGAGATCGGCCAGATGCCGGTGCTCGCCGAGCATCGTCTGCAGCCGCCGCTGCATGCCCGCCAGTTCGCGCTCGGCCACGCCGATCTCGTCGGAGCGCGGCTCCGGCACGATGATGCGGCCGGAATCGTCGGGCGCCTGCGAGAAATCCAGCATCGAGGTGGTCATCGCCCGGATCGGCCGGATCATGATGCGGTGTATGGCGGTGTAGACCAGGGTTGCGGTGAACAGCGAGATCAGCAGCGACAAGAGCGCCACGTTTCGCGAATAGACGAACATCGCCTCGCGCAGCCGCCTGTCGGGAATGATCAGCTCGAATTCGGTGTCGCTCTCGCCGACCTTGCCGAAGACGCGCAGCATGCGGTCGCCTCCGAAGGCCAGCGTATCCAGCGCGCTCGACATTGCGACCAGCGGGCTGGTCGCGTCGAGATCGATGTGCTCGTCGACCTCGGGCGGCATCTCGGCGACCACCAGCAGCCGCGAGACGCCGGCATCGCGCACCGCGATCGCCTTGGCGCCGATTGCCATCAGCACCTCGTTCTGCAGCGACCGCGACAGGCTGGAAGGGTCCGCCTGTACCAGGACGACCGACACCGCCGCCGCCGTTCCCAGCCGTTCCTCGAGCCAGCCAAGCCGGAAATTGGCGATCGACGGCATGAAGATCAGCACTTCGGCGATCATCACGAAGAGCGCCGTCAGGAGCAGAAGCTTGGTCGAAAGGCCGCGCGCGAGCGACACCGCCCGGGCGCCGGCCGGGCTGTCCTCGTTCGTGGCTGGTGTCCTCTCCTCCATGGTCTCGTCCTGAACAACGCCGATTTGCTGCCTGCGGTTTCAACCCGCAGGCAGCAATCGAAAGAGCGTTCCGGGGGCCGTCGGCCAGTGTTTCCCCGCAAACCGGACCATAGAGGAGAAACACCGCGCGGGCGAGACGCTGGGGTCGCCTGCAGTCCGGCACCGGAGGGGCAGCGCGGCCGGGCGCGATCATCGCACGAAACAGTGGACCGGCACCGCCGTGCCGGATGGCATGGCCTCTTTCTGATCGGGCGAGCCGCGCCGGCAATATTTCTGGATGGACAGCGCCGCACGGCAGAGGTCGGGGGACTGCCGCGGCGCACTCTGCGGCAAGCCTGCCGGGCGCCATTTCGCTCCGCCACCTTTCCGCCGCATGCCGGGCAACCCAAGCGGTCTCCGCGCGTTGTGGCGGACCGAAGGAAGGAGACCCGAATGGACTGGAATCGCGTCGAAGGAAGCTGGAAACAGCTGAAGGGTTCGATCAAGGAGCAGTGGGGAAAGCTGACCGACGACGATCTCGATCGCATCGCCGGAAAGCGGGACCAGCTCGAGGGTCTGATTCAGGACCGGTACGGGCTGGAGCGCGACCGCGTACGCCGCGATATCGACGAGTGGTACAACCGGCAACGGTGGTAACCGACGTCCCAGCCGCCGCGAGCATATTCGGTCGCCCGCCCGGGCGGCCCTGCGAATGACATCAATTCAGATGGATCGTCCGACGTCCCGTAAGTCGAATGGGAGTGTCTCATGGTGACAAGCACAGCGCTGGAGGATGGCGATCCGGTACCGTCGGGAGTCGTCGGCTTCGATCACGTGCTGCGCGGCGGTTATCCTGCCAGGCGGGCTCACCTGGTCGAGGGACGACCGGGTAGCGGCAAGACGACATTCGGCCTCCAGTTCCTGCTGGCGGGGAAGGCGCTGGGTGAGACCTGTCTTTATCTCACGCTTTCGGAGAGCAAGCGCGAACTGATGGCCGTCGCAGCACGCCACGGCTGGAACCTCGATGGCATCGCCATTCGCGAACTCGTTCCTCCGGAGCTGAGCCTCGACCCCTCCCAGCAGCAAACGCTCGTCCACAGCTCCGATCTCGAGCTTGGTGAAACGGTGCAGATGGCCCTGGCGGAACTGGAGCGGGTAAA
>JAJFMR010000077.1 GCA_020696915.1 Rhizobiaceae bacterium
CTTCGCCCCGCTGCCGGAACTGGAAGACGGACGTGCCCGGTCCGGGTCGCTGCAGGCCATGCTGGAGCGCCGCTACGAGGCTTACAAGACGCATGTCGTGAAGCCGTTCTTTCGCGAGCACGTCGCCAGGCTCGACCGGCAGATCGTTCTGATCGACGCCATGCAGGCGCTCAATGCCGGCCCCGGCGCAATGGCCGATCTGGAACGGGCCGTAACCGAGATCCTCGCCTGCTTCCGGCCCGGCCGCGGCGGGTTGTTCAGCCGTTTCTTCTCCTCGCGCATAGACCGCATCCTGATTGCCGCGACCAAAGCCGACCACCTTCATCATGAAAGCCATGATCGGCTGCAGGCGATCGTGCGGCGCCTGGCGGACCGCGCCATCGACCGCGCCAACTTCTCGGGCGCTGCGGTCGACGTGCTGGCTCTGGCTGCAATCCGGGCCACCCGCGAGGGCAGCGTCAAGCAGGCAGGAGACACGTTGCCGGTCATCATCGGAACGCCCCTGGCAGGCGAGACGATCGGCGGCGAGGTGTTCGACGGCAATACCGAAACGGCAATTTTTCCGGGTGATCTGCCGGCTACGCCGGAGGGCGCTTTCATCGAAAAGCCGCCCGCCGGCGACCCGGCGGAACCGGCCATCCGCTTCGTCCGCTTCCGACCGCCGCGCCTGGAACGCACCGCGGAGGGCCTGACGCTGTCCCTGCCGCACATCAGGCTCGACCGCGCCCTGCAGTTTCTGATCGGAGACCATCTGGCATGAGCGCTCCCCGTCGGCCCGCTTCCTTTCGACTCGAAACGCCAGGTCCTCCTCATCCGGCGGAAGCTGCGGGTATCGAAGCGTCGCGCAAGCCGCGCCCGTTCGATGCCGGGATCGTGGTTCCGGACGAGGTCGACGCTTTCGAGCAGGGGGACCCGGCACTCGCAGTCCCGCCGCCGGCGACCGCGCCGCGCCGCCGCTCATTTCTTGTGCGGCTCTTCGTGGGGGCCTTCGGCTCGCTCCTTGCCTTGGCGGCAGGGCTATGGGCGGACCAGCTTGTCAGGACGCTATTCGCGCGCGCCGAATGGCTGGGGTTTCTCGCCGCAGCGCTGGCGGCCGTGGCCGCCGCCGCGTTGATGGTGATCCTGGCCCGGGAACTCTGGGCGCTGTCCCGGCTGGCCTCGGTCGAGAAGCTGCGGGCGCGGGCCATCGACGTCATCGAACGCGACGATGCCAGGGGGGCGCGCGCCGTTGCCGAGGAACTTGCGGCCTTTGTCGCCGGCCGGCCGGAGACCGCCGCCGGCCGGCGCGCGCTGGTCGAAATGAAAGGCGATATCATCGACGGCGCCGGGCTCGTGCGGATCGCCGAGAGAGAAATGCTGGGTCCCCTCGACGATCGCGCCAGAGTGATGATCCTCGACGCCGCGAAGCGCGTCTCTGTGGTGACGGCGGTCAGTCCGAGAGCGCTCGTCGATATCGCTTACGTGACCTTCGAGTCGGGCCGGCTCATCCGGCGCCTTTCGGCACTTTACGGTGGCAGGCCCGGCACGCTGGGCTTCTTCCGGCTTTCCCGAAACGTGCTGGCGCACCTTGCGGTGACCGGCGCCATTGCCGCCGGTGACGAGTTCGTCCATCAGATCGTCGGGCAGGGTCTCGCCGCACGACTTTCGGCAAAACTCGGCGAGGGGCTCGTCAACGGCATGCTGACGGCACGCATCGGCATCGCCGCCATGGAGACCACCAGGCCGCTGCCTTTCGCTGCGCTCCCGCGCCCGCGCATGACCGACTTCCTGTCTGCCCTGAGTTCCTTCGCGCGGCAGAAAAACGAACCTGGACGATCGTAGCGCCTTCGCAGGTTCAACGGCCGGATAGACGATCCGTTAACCATTTCTGGGCATGGTTCGCGAGGTTGTTTTTCGTTAACCTTGTAGCCGGGTATTCATCGATGCAGCGTTCAATGCAGTCCGCCGTACTCATTCCGCTGGCGACGATTGCCATGGTTGCGAGCGCCGCCCCGGCGGCCGAAAGCGCGGAGCGCGACAGGACATTCTTCCAGTCCATCGAGGGCGACTGGGCAGGTCCGGGCGAAATCGTTGCCGGCAAGTACAAGGGCACCAAGTTCACCTGCAGTTTTTCGGGCTCCACACCTTCTAAGAAGCTCGGCATGACGCTCGACGGCGGCTGCCGGGTCGGCCTGTTCATGCAGAAAATGTCGGCGTCGGTCGAAAAGAGCGGGTCCGCCGGCTACCGGGGAAAGTTCATGGATGGCGCCGCCGGTTCCGGTCTCGACATAATCTCCGGGAACGTGGTCGACAGAAGCAAGGTCGTGCTGGCGATCAACCGCAATCAGCTCCGGGGCGTCATGCAGGCCCGCCTCCCCGACCGGAACACCATGGCGGTCACGGTGTCGGTGCGTGTCGACGAGACCATGGTCCCGGTGATCGGCATGAACCTGAAGCGGGTCGACCCGACGACGGTGGGCGCCGTGGCGCCGCGCTGAGCGATCGGCACGCCCGACCGCAGCTGACCTCTCCTTCCGGGGCTGGTCGACAGTCCGCGAAGCACCTATCTTCGACGCTCGCTCACTGTGCTGCCGCCTCGCCGGCGGCTGTTCGACCGGGATGACTGATGGCGGCAGAGGCTTCGACCAGCGACCTCGTGCAGGTCGTCGCGCTGTTGACGGCCGCCGTCTTCGCCGTGCCCGTCTTTCGGCGGATCGGCCTCGGTTCCATACTCGGCTATCTCGCGGCAGGACTCGCCATCGGACCGTTCGGCTTGCGCATCTTCTCCGATGCCGAGGCGATCCTGCACGTCGCTGAACTCGGCGTGGTCATGTTCCTGTTCATCATCGGACTGGAGATGCAGCCCTCCCGCCTGCTGGGCCTGAAAAGAGAGATCTTCGGACTGGGCGCTTTGCAGGTTGGCTTCTGCGCACTGCTTCTCACCGGGGCAGGTGTCGCTGCCGAATTTTCGCCCGTACAGTCGTTCGTTGCCGGCGCCGGTTTCGTCATGACCTCCACGGCGATCGTCATGCAGATCCTGGAGGAACGCGGCGACATTGCCGCCCCGAAGGGGCAGCGGATGGTGGCGATCCTGCTCTTCGAGGACCTTGCAATCGTACCGTTGCTTGCCTTGGTCGTCTTTCTGGCGCCAGGAGGCGAGGAAACGAGCGTCGCGACGCGTCTCGTCGATGTCGGCATTGGCGTGGGCTCCATTGTCGGGCTGCTGGTCGCGGGCCGCTATCTGCTCGATCCTCTCTTCAAGATCCTCGCGGACTCCCGCGCACGCGAGGTGATGACCGCCGCCGCGCTGCTGGTGGTCCTGGGCTCGGCGCTGGCGATGCAACTCGGCGGCCTGTCGATGGCGATGGGCGCCTTCCTGGCCGGTGTGCTGCTGTCGGAATCGACCTTCAGGCATCAGCTCGAAGCGGATGTCGAGCCCTTCCGCGGGATTTTGCTCGGACTGTTCTTCATGGCGGTAGGGATGTCGCTCGACCTCTCCGTGGTGGCATCGAACTGGCGGCTCGTCATCGTCTACGTCGTCGCAGCGATGCTCACCAAGGCAGTGGGCATTTACCTCGTCGCGCGGATCAGATCGGGCCACCGGGAGGCCATCGAGCGCGCCGTGATCATGGCGCAGGGTGGCGAGTTCGCCTTCGTCCTCTATGCCTCGGCCCTGGCAGTCGGCATCATCGACCAGCAGACCAGCGCCATGTTCACGGCGGTGATCGTCGTCTCGATGATGCTGACGCCCCTTGCCATGGCCGTGCTCAGGCGCTTCGCTCCGAAAGACGAACTGACGCTCGAAGGCGTCGATGTCGCGAGCAACCTCACCGGCAGCGTGCTTCTGATCGGCTTTGGCCGGTTTGGACAGATCGTCAGCCAACCGCTCCTGTTGCGAGGAGTCGACGTCACCATCATCGACAATGACGTCGGGATGATCCAGGCGGCCGCGGATTTTGGGTTCAAGGTCTATTATGGCGACGGCTCCCGCCTCGACATCCTGCATGCCGCGGGCGCCGGCAGGGCGCGCGCCGTGCTCTTGTGCGTCGACAAAGCCGAAACGGCGGTGCGCATCGCCGAACTCATGAAGGCCGAGTTTCCACTGGTGCCCGTCATGGCCCGTGCCTACGATCGCGGCGCCGCAATCGGGCTGATACACGCTGACGTCGCCTTTCAGATCCGCGAGACCGTCGAATCGGCGCTGGTGTTCGGCGGTGTCACGCTCCAACGGCTGGGAGTCACCGCCGCGGAGGTCGCGGCAATCATGGAGGACGTGCGCCGGCGCGACGCCGAACGGCTGGAACTGCAGATCGCCGGTGACATTCAGGCAGGCCGCCGGTTGATGAAGGGCAACATTCCTGAGCCGACCCCGGCGCCGCTGACGCCGCCGCGCCGGCCCGGCAGGGCGATGAACGAGGAAACCGCGGGCATGCTCGGCAGGCCTACGGATGCGGAGCAGGTGGATGGCTGAGATGGCTGAGATCGATAGCAGAGCTGCGGAAGTCGTTCGATTCTGGCGCGAGGCGGGCAGCGACGCCTGGTTTCGCAAGGATGCCGAGTTCGACGCCCGCTTTCATGACGCTTGCGGCGAACACCATTTTGCCGCGGCGCGCCGCGAGTTCGACGCCTGGATCGAAAGCCCCTACGAGGCATTCGCATTGATGATCCTGCTCGACCAATTTCCCCGCAATTGTTTTCGCGGCACCGGCCATATGTACGCGACAGACCCCTTGGCCCGCTTCTTTGCACGGAAGGCACTGGCGGCAGGACATCATCAGACGGTCGACCAGGAGTTGCGCCCCTTTTTCGTCCTGCCTTTCATGCACTCCGAGATGATGGACGACCAGCAGCTTTGCGTCGAACTCAGCAGGCCGCTCGGCGAAGAGACGCTGAAATATGCGATCCATCACCGCGACATAATCCAGCAGTTCGGACGATTCCCGCATCGCAATCCTATGCTTGGCCGCGATACCACACCGGCCGAACACGCGTTCCTGGAAGGCGGCGGCTTCGCCGGTTGAGGTGCCCTGACCCGCTTAGCGGCGACTGGCCGCTTCCTGCCACCACGCGCCGCCCGAGGGGAGCTTCTCGATCCCGGCCGTGTCGAGACGCGCCAGATGAACCATGAGGGTCTCGCCGGCAACAACGAGATCCGGCGCGATTTCGGCGAGCGGCGCCAGCACGAAGGCGCGCTCGAGCATGCGTGGGTGCGGGATTTCGAGCCCATCCTCCGCAACCGTCCGGTCGCCGAAGACCAGAACATCGAGGTCGATCACCCGCGGCCCCCACCGCTCGGCGCGCACGCGCTTCAGCCGCTGTTCCGCCCTCAGGCAAAGATCGAGAAGCCCTCGCGGCGACAGGCAGGTCGATACTTCCGCTGCTGCGTTGAGAAAGTCGGGCTGGTCGGTCTTGCCCCATGGCGGCGTGCGGTAAAGCGAAGAGACGGCCACAACCCGCGTATCCGGATCGGCCTCGACGAAGCGGAGCGCCGCAGCCATCGCCGCAGCCGGCTCTCCGAGATTGCCGCCAAGGCCGAGATACGCCGTTTCGCCGGTTCGCTTCAAATCCAGGCCTTTCGGCGGGTGCCGGTCAGGCACTTCTTGCCATCGGTATATACGCGATGCGGAGCCATGCGTCGCCCGCTGCCGAAAATCAACCAGCTTCGTCGGATGAGCGCAGCGCCGGCGGGTCCCTCGCGAAATCCCGTGAAAGACCGTTGCCGAGGCAAGGTGCGGGAATATACCTTGGCGGAGGGAGACGCCTTCATGAGAACCATTCTGCTCGCCGCCTGTACCCTCGCCTTTTCGGCAATGCCGGCCGGCGCGGCCAATCTGGCGAAGACCTATAGCTACTTCAACATCGAAGGCAGCACGCTCGACCAGCTGGAGCAGGAACTCAGCAGGCGCGGTCCGCAGGTGAAGAGCACCGGCCGCCGCCATCCAGGCGCTACCCAGATGCAGTTCACGACCAGGCTCACCTACGGGGAGAACCGGGGTTATTGCCGGGTCGACAGTGCGACGGTCACTGTGACGGCCAGAGTGATACTGCCGCGCTGGAACCAGCGCGGTCGGCCGAGCACCGATGTCCGGCGCATCTGGGACGCGCTGTCGAGAGACATAAAGCGTCACGAGGAAAGCCACGTCGTGATTGCCAAGAATCACGCCGCCGAGATCGAACGCGCGCTGGAGAAGTTGCCGCGCAGCAGAAGTTGCGAAGCGCTCGCCGCAAAGGCGAAACAGGTCACCGACAGAATTCTGGAGAAGCATGACGGGAAGCAGGCCGACTTCGACCGCATCGAAGGCATCAACTTCGACCGCCGCATAATGCGGCTGCTCCGCTACAGGATGGAACAGATCGACGCCGGGCGGCTGCCGGACTGATCCCGCAGCGGCGAAGAGGAAATCTCAGGCGACCCCGAGCTTCTTTTGCAGGCTCGTCGATGAGGTCGTGTACTGGAAGACGATGCGCTCGCCGGGGCTGACGACGTGCTTGGCGGCCTGGGCCATCAGCGCCACCTCGTGAAATCCCGAAAGGATCAGCTTCAGCTTCCCCGGGTACCAGTTGATGTCGCCCACGGCGAAAATGCCGGGAACCGACGTGGCGAACTTTTCCGTGTCCACCGGAATGAGGTTCTCATGCAGCTCGACGCCCCATTCCGCGATCGGGCCGAGCTTCATGGTCAGACCGAAGAACGGCAACATTCGGGTGCAGGGAATTTCAGCGTCGCCCTGCGGCCCCTTGACCGTGGCGCTGTCGAGCATACCGGAGGTGCCGCTGAGGCGGGTCACCTGGCCGACTCGAAAATCCAGCTCGTTGCGTTCGTGCAGCGCGAACATCTTGTTGACGCTGTCGGGCGAGGCGCGGAACTCGGGGCGGCGATGAACGAGCGTTACCCGTCGCGCTATCGGCTGCAGGTTGAGCGTCCAGTCGAGCGCCGAATCGCCACCTCCGACGATGACCAGATCATGGCCGCGGAATTCCTCCATCCGGCGGACGGAATAGAAGACGCTTTTTCCTTCAAAAGCCTCGATGCCCGGAATTGGCGGACGCTTCGGCTGAAACGAGCCGCCACCGGCGGCGATCACCACGACCTTGGCCTCGAACACCTCGTTTTCGTCGGTCGTGACGCGGAAGCTCCCGTCGCCCAGCCTCTCCAGCCCGGTCGCCATCCGGTTGAACGTGAATTTCGGGTCGAAGGGCGCGATCTGCTCCATGAGCCGGTCGACGAGTCCCTGCGCCGACACCGAAGGCAGCGCAGGAATGTCGTAGATGGGCTTTTCCGGATACAGTTCCGTGCACTGGCCGCCCGGGCGATCGAGAATGTCGATCAAGTGGCACTTCATGTCCAGAAGGCCGAGCTCGAACACGGCAAACAGGCCGATAGGCCCTGCGCCGATGATGACCACGTCGGTCCTGACGATGTCCGCCATGCGATTGCCCCGCCCGTTCGCCGTTCCTGCCGCTTCAGCCCTGCCGCTCGGGGACCCTCACCACAAGGCCGTCGAGCTCGTCGCGCACCTTGATCTGACAGGACAGCCGCGAGGTGGGTCGGACGTCATAGGCGAAGTCGAGCATGTCCTCTTCCATGGGCGAGGGTTCGCCAGCCTCCGCCGTCCATTCGTCGTCGACATAGACATGGCAGGTCGCGCAGGCACAGGCGCCGCCGCACTCGGCCTCGATCCCGGGAACCGCGTTGCGAATGGCGTTTTCCATGACCGTAGAGCCGTTCTCGGCGTCGACGTCGAAGCGCGCGCCATCGTGCGCAAAGAAGGTCAGTCTGGTCATCACGGATCCCGAGAATTGGCATCCGGAGATAATGACTCCGCGGCATGAGTCAACTGCGTGCGGCACCGGCGCCGGACGTCTGGTCAGCGGCTGATTGCCGCGACGAAGTCACGAACCTCGTCGATGAGACCTTCAAGGCGCTTCAGCACCAGGCGGTCTGCCGGGCTGTCTTCGATCTTTCCGGCGCATTCGGCAATAGCATATGCCCCGATGTTCATGGCCGACCCCTTGAGGCCGTGCGCAAGGAAGAGCCGTTCGCCGATCTCGGCCTCGAGAATCCTCGTCCGCACCGCTTCGGCCTGCTGGACGAACAGCTGAAGCACCTCACGTTCGAGTTCGCGGTCTCCCATCGTCTGGCGCGACAGATGGGCGAGATCCACCGGCCGGCATGCCGGGGTACCGCATGTTTCACCGCCGGGCATGGGGGGCGTCACCGGAGGCAGGTCGTGGAGAGACATAAACACCCTTCTCCCAGCCAACGAACCGCCAAAGTTCACAGAATCATGTGGATAACCCGTTAATTTACAGGCGAGGAAACGTGGCTCAAAACCGCCCAATTCGTGGTAGCGTTGTTAACCCTGTGTTTAAACTTTTACGCATCGGGGGAAATGCAGGTTTTCTTTGGATGACCCCCCCGATACGATCGGGCGGGTCCACTTTCAGCATCGTGCGCACGCCTCGAGCTGCCAGGTCATGGCACCCGCGCACCAGAAGTACAGGGTCACGGCAGCATGGCTAGCAACACGACGACACCCAGACATCTCGACAGCGACGTGGCCAGGGAACTCGAGGATGCCCTGGACCTCGACTTTGTCGGCGATGTCGACGTGGTGGCATCGATGGAGGACCTCGAGGCGCAGATCGCGCAGGCAGCCGACGAGCTGGTACGGGAGGGACGAGCCGAAGCGCCGGGCCGCGACGGGCCTGCCGAGGCCGAGCTATCGACTGGCAAGGCCGAGGAGGCGCCGCTGTCGCGCCTGGGGCTGCGGCCGGTAGAGACCGCCAGCCCGACGGCAAGTCCCGCGCCCGCCAATGACGACCGGCAGCAGGACTACCGGACGCTGGCGACCCGTCTTGCCCGGCGACCGTCGACCGCCGTCTACGGGAGCGTCGCGGTGCTCAGCCTGGTCTGGCTGGGCGGTGCGGCGCTCATGGCGGACCGCTTTTTCGGGCCGGCCATCTGGCGGGCTCCCAGCCTGGACAGCTGGCTCGATCATGGCGACTGGATCGCGCTCGCCGTGGCGGCTGTCGTGCCGGTGCTCTTGTTTTGGGCTTTCGCGGTGATGATCCGCCGCTCCCAGGAAATGCGCCTTGCCGCCCAGTCGATGGCCGAGGTGGCCTTCCGTCTCACCGAGCCCGAGACCATCACGCAGGATCGCGTGATGATGGTCGGCCACGCCATCCGCCGCGAGGTCGCGGCAATGGGAGAAGGCATCGAACGGACGATTGCGCGGGCCGTGGAGCTGGAAACCCTGGTTCACACCGAGGTCAACCAACTCGAGCAGTCCTACGCCGAGAATGCCGCCCGCATTCGCACGCTGGTCGACGGGCTGGGCAGCGAACGGGAAGCTCTGGTCAACCACGTCGAGCGGGTTCGCGCCTCGATGGCCGGCGCTCACGAAACGCTGCGCGACGAGATCGGGTCGGCAAGCGACACCATCCGCGACTCGATCCTCAACGCCTCCACCAAGCTGTCGACGACGATCACCAACTCGGGCGATACGCTGATCGATCGGATAAACGAGAGCGGCATGGCGCTTTTCGATTCGATGGACACGCGCGTCGATTCGATCACCGAACGCCTGTCGACGTCGGGTGAATCGTTCGCAAGCCTGCTCGACACCCGCATCGCGAAACTGACCGACAGCACCGACAATCTCACCAGGTCGCTAACGGATCTGCTCGACGACCGTACGTCGGGCATGGTGTCGCTTCTCGGCGGCGCAGCCCGCAATCTGAGCGCCGAGTTCGAGACCAGCCTCTCCAACATCGAACGGACGCTGTCGGAACGCGGACAGGGATTGATAAGCGAGTTCGAGACACGGGCCGAAGCCCTCGACTCCGGTACGGCCAAGCTCAATGCGGCCCTCGAGGCACGCGCCCGCCAGATCAACGAGACGCTGGTAGACCGCGCCAGCGAGATCGCCACGACCTTCACGGAAGGCAAGCAGACCCTGTTCACCATCATCAGCGAGGGCAAGGAGCGGATCGGCGCCGAATTGTCGGACATCGTGACGTCCACGTCCGACATGCTGGAAAGCCGGGCCGGCGAGTTTGCCGGTCGGGTGGAGAATGCCAGCAGGATAGTTTCGAGGGCGTTCGACGAAGACATCGCCCGTCTGGCGGAGGCCCGCGCCGAGGTCCA
>JAJFMR010000078.1 GCA_020696915.1 Rhizobiaceae bacterium
TAGGCGAGGTCGAGCCCCTGCACTTCCTCGTTGATGGTAGCCATGGTCTGCGCGGCTAGCATGTTCTCCGACAACGACGTCATGTAGAAGACAAGCAGTACGGCGCACAGCGCGAAGAGAACGAAATAGAGGGCAGACAGCCGGGCCGCCGTGGTGCGCATGATCGCCGGCAGGCGAAACGCCATCAACCAGCCTTCAGCATGTAGCCGGCGCCCCGTACAGTGTGCAGGATAGGCTTGTCGAAGCCCTTCTCGATCTTGCCTCGCAGACGCGACACATGCACGTCGATGACGTTGGTCTGCGGATCGAAATGGTAGTCCCAGACGTTCTCGAGCAGCATGGTGCGGGTCACCACCTGCCCGCCATGCCGCATCAGATACTCCAGAAGCCTGAACTCGCGCGGCTGCAGCGTGATCTCCCGTCCGGCGCGCCGCACCTCATGCGACAGGCGGTCGAGTTCGAGGTCGCCGACGCGGTAGACCGTCTCGGCCTCGCGGGAGCTTGCCCGCCGGTTCAGGACCTCGACGCGGGCGAGCAATTCGGAAAAGGCGTAGGGCTTCGTGAGATAGTCGTCGCTCCCCGCACGCAGGCCGGTGACGCGGTCGTCGACCTCCCCGAGCGCCGACAGGGTGAGAACCGGGGTGGTGTTGCCACGCGAGCGCAAGGCGGCGATTACGGAAAGACCGTCGCGGCGCGGCAGCATGCGGTCGACGACCATGACGTCGTAATCACCGCTCTCGGCCAGGGCGAAGCCGGTGTCGCCGTCGCCGGCGACATGGACCGTGTGCCCGGCCTCGGCGAATGCTTTTTCGAGGTAGTCGGCGGCTTCTCGGTCGTCTTCGATTACCAGAATCTTCATCGGGGCTTTATAACCGATTTCGACTTCCGAGTGGCGCTCACCGGCATCCGGCAGCAGGCCATTCGAAGCCTGCTGCCGCCGGAGGGTCCCGCGAATAGCTACAAGGCACGAAACCCCGCCCGGATTTCCGGCACGACGCTTGGAGATGTCGGGAACCGCGTCACCCCGGAAAGGATCATGGCGGCAGCTGCCGCCACAGTCTTTTTTTGGACGGCAACGGACCGAAAGCGGCGGCTAAGGTCCGTTGCCTTCCGGCGTTCAGCTCTTGGCAGCCGGGAGCGTCACGAAGCGGTTGTTGTCGTCGCGCATCACTTGCACGAGAACTGCCTTGCGCCCCGCCTTGGCCGCATCCTGCAGCGCCTTGGCGATGTCCTGTGGGCCTGACACTTCGGCGGAATTGACGCTGACGATCACGTCGCCTGCCTGCAGGCCGCGCTCGGCCGCGTCGCCATCAGGTTCGACGTCGGTGACAACGAGGCCCTTGCCGTCCTCGGCCTCCGTCACGGTGAGGCCGAGATCGGCGAGTGTCTCGGTGCCGGTGGCGGAAGGCGCCTGGTCTTCATCCTCGAGCGAGGCACGCCTGTCCGTATCGGGCAGTTCGCCAAGGCTCACCTTCACGACTTCCGACTTGCCGCCCCGCCACAGCGTGACCTCGACCGACTTGCCCGGCTCCAGGCTGGCGATGACGCGAGCGAGTTCCTTGGGGGAATCCACCACGGTGCCGTTGACGGCGGTGATCACGTCGCCCGCCTTCAGGCCTGCCTTCCTTGCCGGACCGTCATCCTGCGCGTTGGCGACCAGCGCTCCCTTCTCCTCGGCGAGACCGACCGACTCGGCGACCTCCGACGTCACCGGCTGGATCTCGACGCCCAGCCAGCCGCGCTGCACGACGCCGTCCCGGATCAGATCCTGCACGACTTCCCTCGCCGCCGAGGCGGGAATGGCGAAAGCGATGCCGACATTGCCGCCGGAGGGCGAGAAGATGGCCGTGTTGATGCCTACCACCTCACCATTCAGGTTGAAGGCCGGGCCACCCGAATTGCCGCGGTTCACCGCAGCATCGATCTGGATGAAATCGTCATAAGGTCCGGCGCCGATGTCGCGGCCACGGGCCGAGACGATGCCGGCGGTCACCGTGCCGCCGAGGCCGAACGGGTTGCCGACCGCGACAACCCAGTCGCCGACCCGGACCTTGGTGTCATCCGCGAAATCGACATAGGTGAACTTGGTTCCTTCGGGATCGACCTTGATCACCGCCAGGTCGGTGCGCGGGTCCTTGCCGACCAGCTTGGCATCGTATTCCTTGCCGCTGTCGGTCACCACCGTGAAGGTGGAGCCGCCATCGACCACGTGGTTGTTGGTGACCACATAGCCGTCCTCGGAAATGAAGAAGCCGGAGCCCTGGGCCGTCGGGCGAGGCGTGTTGCGGCGGTTGCGGCGCTCGAACCCGTCGCCAGGCTCATCGCCAAAGCCGCGGAACTCGCGGAAGAAGCGCTTCATTGGGTGGTCGTCTGGGAGATCATCGAAACCGGGCGGCAGCTGCGACCAGTCGGCCCCGCCATCGGAGGTCGATTCAATCGAGGACTTGACGCGAACACTGACCACGGCGGGCGAAACGCGTTCAACCACGTCGGCGAAGCCGGGGGCCTGGGGCGCCTCGACGCGGACGGCTTCCGCAAAAACGGGAACCGTGCCGGTCGTCACGGCGCCGATCCCGACGGAACCTGCAATGGCGATGGAAGCCACCGCGGCCATCAGCCGCTTGCGGGCAGTCATGAAAGTACTTTGGGAATTTCTCATGGAACTTCGGTCCTCTTCCTGGAAGCTTTTTTGCATCCTCGATGGACACTCCGTCATGGGGCGCCATCGTCCATGAGAGAGATAGGGGTCACCACCTTACGGCACCATTTCCGCTGCATGAAATTTTGGTAACGTTCGGAGCGAAGTAGTACGGCCTTGGCCGCCGCATCAGCGGCCCAGAATTTCGTCCAGGGCGGCACTTTCCTCGGCACTCAGGGGCGGCGTGGCGCCTCGCCTGCGGGAGCGGACCGCGAACGCCGCGACGGCGCCGCCGCACAGCAGGAGCACGAAAGGCGCGCCCCAAAGAAGTGCGTTGCGCAGGCTGAACCGCGGTTTCAAAAGCACGAATTCTCCGTAGCGCGAGACGATGTAGTCGATGACCTCGCCATCGCTGTCGCCGGCCTGCAAGCGCTCGCGCACCAGAACCCGCAGGTCGCGGGCCAGTTCGGCATCCGAATCGTCGATCGACTGATTCTGGCAGACCATGCAGCGCAGTTCGGAGGACAAAGCGCGTGCCCGAACTTCCATGGCAGGATCCGGGAGCACTTCGTCGGGCTCAACGGCAAGGGAGGCGCCGGCGAGCCAGAGCCCTGCAATCATGGCCAGCAGGACGTGTCTCATGGGACCACGGCATCCGCAGCCGTGGCCGGCCGGCGTTGCCTGCGCGACGGGGCGCCGATGCGCAGCCGCCGATCGCACAGCGAGACCGCGCCGCCCGTCATCATGACCAGCGCGCCCAGCCAGATCAGCGTCACCAGGGGCTTCCACCAGATTCTCACGACGACTTCGCCGTCGGGGGTCTCGTCGCCGAGCGAGACGTAGAGCTGGCTGAACATAAACGTGCCGATGCCGGCTTCCGTGGTCGGCATCTGGCGGACTGGGTAGAAGCGCTTGGAGGATTCGATCTCCGCGAAGACGTCGCCGTCCGTGTCGCGCACCGAAAAGACGGCCCTGTTCTCCGTATAGTTCGGTCCCTTGACGGGTTCCAGCCTTTCGAAGCGCAAGGTCACGCCCGAGACCGACGTGCTTTCCCCCGGCTTCATGGCAAGGATCGATTCGCTCCCGAAGGAAAGCGCACCGACGATGCCCAGCGTCGTCACCCCGAGCCCGAGATGGGCAAGCGTCGTGCCGAAAACCGAACGCGGCAGGCCGGCAAGGCGGCTCGGCAGGACCCTGGCGGGCGCATGCCCCACACCCGCCTTGAGGGCGAGATCCGTCAGGGCGCCGAAGATCAGCCAGACGCCGAGCCCGATCCCCAGCGCTGCCAGCACCGCCAAGCGATCGACGAACAGCAGCACGGCAAGCATCGCCAGGATGGCCAGTGCGAAGGCCGCCCACAACCGTTGCGCGACGGCAAGGAGGTCACCGCGCTTCCAGGCAAGCAGCGGTCCGAACGGGACGATGACGAGCAGCGGCACCATCAGCGGCCCGAACGTCAGGTTGAAAAACGGCGCGCCGACCGAAATCCGGTCGGCCGAAAACGCTTCGACGATGAGCGGATAAAGCGTGCCGAGAAGCACCGTCGCCGTGGCCGTCGTCAGGAACAGGTTGTTGAGGACGAGGGCGCCTTCGCGCGATACCGGATGGAACAGGCCGCCGGCGCCGAGCGACTGCGCCCTTACGGCGAACAGCGTCAGCGAGCCGCCGATGAACAGGCTGAGTATGGCCAGGATGAAGACGCCGCGGGTCGGGTCGGAGGCGAAGGCATGCACCGAGGTGAGCACGCCCGAGCGGACCAGGAAAGTGCCGAGCAGCGACAGCGAAAAGGTGAGGATCGCAAGCAGCAGCGTCCATATCTTCAGCGCCGCGCGCCGCTCCATGACGATGGCCGAGTGCAGCAGCGCCGTGCCCGCCAGCCAGGGCATGAAGGAGGCGTTCTCGACGGGGTCCCAGAACCAGAACCCGCCCCAGCCGAGCTCGTAATAGGCCCAGTAGGAGCCCATGGCGATACCGCCGGTCAGGAACGACCATGCGGCAAGGGTCCAGGGCCGGGCCCAGCGCGCCCAGGCGGCGTCGATGCGGCCGTCGATGAGTGCCGCCACGGCGAAGGAGAAGCAGACGGAAAAGCCGACATAGCCGAGGTAAAGGAGCGGCGGGTGGATGGCCAGTCCGATGTCCTGGAGGATCGGATTGAGATCCCGGCCCTCCATTGGGGCAGGGACGAGCCGGGCGAAAGGATTGGAGGTCGCCAGGATGAACAGCAGGAATGCCGCGCCGATCCAGCCCTGCACGGCGAGCACATTGGCCTTCAGCGTGGCGGGAAGGTTGTTGCCGAAGGCGGCGACGAGGGCGCCGAAGAAGGTCAATATCAGCACCCACAGGAGCATGGAGCCTTCGTGGTTTCCCCAGGTGCCGGTTATCTTGAACAGCAGCGGCTTCAGCGAATGCGAGTTCTCCCAGACGTTGGCTACCGAAAAGTCCGATCGCGCATAGGAAACGGTCAGCGCCGCGAAGGCGAGAGCGGTCAGCGCCAGGCCGGTGATCGCCACCGGCCCGCCAACCGCCATCATCCGCTGGTTGCCGAAGCGGGCCCCGGCCAGCGGCACCACCGACTGGACCAGCGAAAGAGCAAAGGCGAGCACCAGCGCGAAGTGACCCGTCTCGACCATCATGCGAGAGGCTCATTCATTGGTCGTCTCCTGCCACACGCCCCTCGCTTTCAGGCTTTCGGCCACTTCCTTCGGCATATAGGTCTCGTCATGCTTGGCCAGCACGCTGTCGGCGACGAAGACGCCGTCTGCCCCGAATTTGCCTTCGGTGATCACTCCCTGCTCCTCGCGAAAGAGGTCCGGCAGAATGCCGTTGAAGACGACCTTCACCGAGTTCTCCATGTCGGTCACCGCGAAGCGGACGTCGGTTCCCTGTCCGCGCAAGATCGTGCCCTTCTCGACGAGACCGCCGAGGCGGATGCGTTGGCCGGCAGGCAGCGTCGCGGCGGCGAGGTCTGCCGGCATGTAGAAATAGGAGGCCTTCTGGCCAAGGGCGAAGACGGCGAGCCCGGTCGCGAGGCCAAGGAAGACCATGGCGCCGGCGATCACCGAGAGACGTTTCTGCTTGCGGGTCATCGTCAATCCACTGCCGAAATGCCGAGCGCTCCCGAAAACGCTGCAAGCTTCCCTGCCGCCTCGCTCTTTTCGCCCAAGGCCTCCGTGGCGCGCCGGACGGCGTCCCTGGCTTCCTGCGTGCGGCCGAGCACGACATAGGAACGAACGAGGCGGAACCAGCCTTCCAGATCGTGCGGATTCTTGCGCAATTTCTGGTCGAGGCCCGTCACCATGTTCTCGATCATCGCATTGCGATCGGAGTCCGACATGCCGGCGGCCGCCTCGACGTCCTGCCGATCCGGTCCGGGTTCCGTCGCTGCCACTGCCGAATTTCGCCGCCCCTCGGCAATCGCCTGTTCCGCCGCGCCTCGCCATGGCGAGTCGGGCGGCAGGCTCGAAAGCATCCCCTGCCACGACACGACGGCCTCTTCGATCCGGCCTTCCTGGGCAAGCGCCGTAGCAAGATAAAAGCTCGCCGCCGGCGTATCTGGCTGCAGCGTCAGCGCGCGCTCGAAGGCCGCCCTGGACTCGGCCGTCACCACGCCGCCCGCAGCCCCGGCGATCGCTTCGCCGAGCCCGGTTTGCCGCTGCGCCGTCGAGCCCTCGAAGCGGATGGCGTTGGAAAAGGCAGTCACCGCCTCCGGGAAACGGCCGAGTCTCAGATAGATCGGCGCCAGGACGTCCCAGCCGCGGCCGTCCGACGGGTTTGCGGCAAGATGCGCTTCGGCCCTTGCAACGAGTTCTTCGATCGTGCTGTCGGCCGGATTCGTTTCGAGCCGAGCCGACAATGGCTGCGAGGGCAAGTCCGGCGAACCGAGCCACCCGTAGAGTCCCCAGGAAACCAGGGGGACCGCCAGCACCGAGGCCGCGCAGAGCGCCCGGGCGCCCCTGCCCCAACCGGCCTCCCCGGTGCGCCGCCTCTGCCGGTCGGCCCTGATCATGCGGCGGGCGATTTCCGTCCGCGCCTGGTCGGCTTCCGCCGGACCGATCAGCCCCCTGGCCGTTTCGCGCTCGATCTCGCCAAGCTGATCGCGATAGACTTCGAGATCATGCCCGGGTTCAGCCGACGGCAGCGCGCCGCGGCCAGCCAGCGGCAATAGCACCGCCAGACTGGCGCCGATAGTGAGCAGGGCAGCTGCGATCCAGAACAGCATCGTGCCTCGTCAAAGCCGCTCGGCTCGGCGGCCACCAGGGATTCGCAACGAATTCACCGACAGGATCCGCCGCAAGCACCCCGGCTGGTCCCGCTGCACGTCCATCGACGGGTAGCCACCGCCCTCAACTCTGCTGGCTCGACCGGGCGACTTTCGCTCATTCAACGCTCCAATCCTGATCCGCGACAGATCTAATGCTTGCCGGGCAGACCGGCAACACAAGAGCCTGCGGCGGATTCGCGGAGGCAGGACCGGCGGCACCGCTGAGATGGTCCGTCAGGTCAGCGGTGTCCAGCTTCCATCGGGATTTCTGCAGGCCGTGCCGCGCACCGTCTGTCGTGGTCCGTTGAGCGAGAAGGTGTGCGAGTACTGGCGGCAATCCTGTGATCCCACCCTGTAGGGCTGCGCCGCCACCACCTCGCCACCTCGCCGTGCGTCGTCACCCTGCCATTGCACGGCTTGGCCGGCAGTCATGTATTCGAGCGCCCGATATTCGGCCTCGAGGGCGGGCCGCCGCTCGGAACGCTCCAGCCGTGCGCCGGCAGCGCCAATCAGGCCGCCATTCATCGACGCGATGATGCCGGAAGCGACGGCCGCGGTGGCGCCGGGCGCCGCACCGGCAGAAAGCGACGGAACGCTCACCCCGCCGCCCGTCAGGCAACCCGACAGCGCAAACGCCCCGGCGACGAACGCCACTCCGACCCTGATGCCGCTCATCCGTCTCGCTGCCGCCTGGAAGTATCGCGTTGGATCATCCTGGTCCGTAATCTGGTCCACGGTCGCTTCGTACCCGAAGGCGCCCGGCGGGATTCGTCTGTTCCGAGCCGGCGTACTCCGTTAGCGATGCTTATCCAACGCTTCGCAATTCCACAACGGCCTTGAGACCGCCGAGTTCCGAGCGTTCGAGGGACAGCCGGCCGCCATATTCACCGACGAGCTCCGCGACGATTGACAGCCCCAGGCCGGAGCCGGGCTTCGTCTCGTCCAGGCGCCTGCCGCGCTTGACGGCCTCCCGCGCTCGCTCTTCGGGAATCCCCGGCCCGTCATCGTCGACGGTGATCTGAAACATGCCCGGCCCGCTGTCGTGTCTTGGCAATTCACGCGCTGCCACGGCGATCTTGTGACGCGACCATTTGAGCGCGTTGTCGAGCAGATTGCCGACGATTTCCTCGAGATCCTCGCTTTCGCCGGCGAAGACAATTTCCGCTGGAGGCGGCGACAGCGTGACCTTCTTGCCCGGCCCGAGCTTTTCCATCACCCGGGCGAGCCGCTGCAGGAGCGGCGTAACCGGCGTGCGATAGACGACGCTGTCGCGCTGGGCGGCAACCCGTGCACGATTGAGATAGTGCTCGATCTGTTCCTGCATCAGGGCCGCCTGATCCGCAATGAGCCTGCCGCGGCCGCCGCCGAGCGCCCGGCCTTCGTTGACGAGCACGGCCAGCGGCGTTTTCAGGGAATGTGCAAGATTGCCGACCTGTGTTCGCGACCGATCGACTATGCGCTTGTTGTTGTCAATCAGCGCATTGGTTTCGCTGGCGAGCGGCTCTATCTCCGCAGGGAAGCGGCCGTCGAGCCGCTGCGCGGTACCCTGGCGGACCAGGGCGAGCGCGTTGCGTACCCTGGCCAGCGGCTGCAGGCCAAGTAGGATCGCGGCGGCATTGATCAGGATCATGCCGGCGCCGAACAGCAGCAGGTAGACAGACAGCCGTCGCTCGAAACGGGCGATCTCCGCGTCAAGCTCCGAGAGGTTGCCCATCATGCGAAAGCGCGCGATGCGGTTCTGGGCATCGAGGACGAACTCGCTCTCGATCACCTTGATCTTTTCGCCTGCGGGGCCGGTGCCGACGTAAACGCGCCGGAAATCGGCAGCGAAGGGCACTTCGCTCACCGGCGGCGCGGCGATCGCATCCGTCATGTTGGAAGAACGCAGCCCTCCCGACAGCTCTTCGGATATCGGCTCCACCGCCCAATACCAGCCCGAACCTGGTTCAGAAAACCGCAGATCACCGAGGTTGGGGCGGCCGATAAGCCTGCCGTCCCCGGACACGCTCACCGAACCGATCAGATTGAACAGATGCGCCGACAGGAGGCTGTCGAAGCCGCGTTCGCTCGACTGGCGGTACAGCGTCGAGATTACCGTCAGGATGACGATCAGCGCCAGGATCGCCCAGCCCGTCGAAAACGCGATCACGCGGAAGGCGAGCGAACGCGGACCGACGGTCGCCGCCAGCGATCTTAGCGACTTCCTTTCGCCGGTCGTTTCCGCCTCAGGCTTCCGGTTCACGGATGCGATAGCCCATGCCGCGCACGGTCTCGATCATGTCGACGCCCATCTTCTTCCGCAGCCGGCCGACGAACACCTCGATCGTGTTGGAATCGCGGTCGAAATCCTGATCGTAGAGGTGTTCGACGAGTTCCGTCCGCGACACGACTTCTTCCATGTGGTGCATGAGATAAGCGAGGAGCCGAAACTCGTGCGAGGTGAGTTTGAGGGGTGCGCCGTTGACGTCGGCCTTGGACGCCCTGGTGTCGAGACGAAGCGGGCCTAGCGTCAGTTCGGAGGATGCGTGCCCGGCCGCCCGCCGGATGAGCGCGCGCACCCGGGCCAGCACTTCCTCGATGTGGAAAGGCTTGGTCACATAGTCGTCGGCGCCGGCGTCTATCCCCGAGACCTTGTCGCTCCAGCGATCGCGCGCCGTCAGGAGGAGAACCGGCATCTTGCGGCCGGCGCGGCGCCAGCGCTCGACGACGCTGATGCCGTCGATCTGTGGCAGCCCGATATCCAGGACGACGGCATCATAGGGTTCGGTATCACCCAGAAAATGCCCTTCCTCCCCGTCGAACGCCTTGTCGACGACGTATCCGGCTTCGACGAGCGCCTCCGAAATCTGCCGGTTGAGCTGCCTGTCGTCCTCGACCACGAGTACACGCATGGACTTGGGGATCCTGTTGCCTACAGCGAGGGTATAGGCGAAAGCCGGGCGCCTGGAAACGACCGGTGCCATGCGGCGCCGGCCTAATCGGCCGGGACCACGATCTCCATGCGCCGGCCGCGCTGGCCACCCTTGCCGGGAACCAGGACGACGATGACGCAGACAGGCCGGCCGTCTCGGGACGCCGCTTCGGCGCTGTGGACCTGGCCGCCGCGCTCCGCCGCGATCCGCTGCGCGATGCCGTAGCAATCTGCGGCCGCGAGCAGCATCGGCTCCCCCTGGCCGGCGAGCACCGCCGGCACGCCGGGCCCGCCGACCTGACCCA
>JAJFMR010000079.1 GCA_020696915.1 Rhizobiaceae bacterium
GTACGCTCTCAATTTGGCCCGCTCGGCGAGGTAGTCGACGAAAGTCGCGCTGGCAGTGCCGGCTCCGGCGACCAGGACAAGCGCCGCTGCGGCACCCGAAACTCGCCTGAGTGCTGCACGTTTCCGCCATTTCGCCATTGGGAGTTCGCTTTCCGGCGCGCGGGCCGCGCCGGCCCTCGGGGACATCTTCACAATTTCTACTCCACCTGGGGCCCCTCTGGCTGGAGCTATCGGCGGCGATTGTGGCCATGTGAAGTCAGGATTCCGGCAATCGTGCGGCTGGAGGCTATCGGAACGACAGCTGCCATCGCTTTGCGGCCGGCTTTCTCCCCGCGGCGCAACAGAAACCAAATCGGCGACTTGCCGTTGTTGCCTGGGAGCAGTTCCAGCAAAGTGCGTAGCGGTTTTTCGTCCGGAATTGCGAGAAAACAAGAAAGCTCTGGACCGGCGCAAGGGATCTCCAGGATGCAAGGAATTGAGGCATGGGCCCGGTTCGGCAAGCCATGATCTTCGCAGCCGCCCTGGCCAGCGGTGTCTCGATGTCGCAGGCGCCGGAGTTCGCGCAGCAATACCGCCAGCGCATCGGTGGTGCGATCGAGGCGCTACAGCATGTCGTCGCCGATTTCGACAGCGACGCGTCGAGAAACGGCCTGACCCGATCGGAGGCGCTCGCCGCCCATGCCCGCGCCGCGCCGCTGTTTCGCGATCGGGGCCGCAGCATGGAAGCGACGATCGCCAGGCTGGAACTTCTGTCCCGCCAGCAACGCGAGTTCGAGATCGCCTCGACGCTGGCGCAGCCGTTTCTGCTGATGGAGGGGGACAGGGCGTTGGTCGGTGGCGTGTGGCGGGACTTCAGGGCAGCCGTGCCGGTGACCCCGGCCGGACTTGCCTGGGGTGCAGCGGGCTTCTTCGTCGGCGCGGCCCTGGCCTGGTCGATCTTTCTGGCCGTGATCCGCTCGTTTGGCGCCGTCTTCAGCGCTCGGCGACCGCGGTCTCGCCGCGCCGTTCGCGGATCAGGTTTGCAAACCGCCGAAACAGATAATGCGAGTCCTGCGGCCCCGGCGAGGCTTCCGGATGATGCTGCACCGAAAACACAGGCCGCCCGCTGAGGGCAATTCCGCAATTCGATCCGTCGAACAGCGACACATGGGTCTCCTCGACCTCCTCCGGCAGGGAGCCGGCGTCGACGGCAAAGCCGTGGTTCATCGAGACGATCTCCACTTTGCCGGTGGTGTGATCCTTCACCGGATGGTTGGCGCCGTGATGTCCCTGGTGCATTTTCTCGGTTCTGCCGCCCAGCGCCAGCGCCAGCATCTGGTGGCCGAGACAGATGCCGAACATCGGGATGTCGGCCTTCAGCAGATCCCGGATCACCGGCACGGCGTAGTCGCCCGTGGCAGCGGGGTCGCCCGGTCCGTTGGACAGGAAGATGCCGTCGGGCCGCATGCCGAGGATCTGCTCGGCTCCGGTGTCGGCCGGCACCACAGTGACCTTGGCGCCGAGGCCGGCGAGCAGCCGCAGGATGTTCCGCTTGATCCCGTAGTCGACCGCCACGACGTGCATTTCGGGCGCGGCCTGCTCGCCGTAACCTTCGTTCCAGACCCATGGCGTCTCCCGCCAGGTCGACGATTGTCCCGATGTCACCTCCCGGGCCAGGTCGAGGCCGAGCAGGCCCGGCCAGGAAGCGGCGCGGCGCTTCAGCTCGTCGAGGTCGAAGATGCCGTCCGGGGCGTGGGCCAGCACCGCGTTCGGCGAGCCTTTCTCGCGAATGAGTGCGGTCAGCGCGCGTGTATCGAGGCCGCACATGGCGATGATGCCGCGCCGCTCCAGCCACCGGCCGAGGCCGCCGTCCGCCCGGTAGTTCGACGGTCCTGTGACGTCGGCTCGAAACAGTGCGCCGCACGCGCCATGGCGGGCAGCCGGATTGAGATCTTCCAGGTCTTCGTGGTTCGTGCCGACATTGCCGATATGCGGAAAAGTGAAGGTGACGATCTGCCCGGCATAGGACGGATCGGTGAGAATTTCCTGATAGCCCGTCAGGGCCGTGTTGAAGCAGACTTCCGCCACTGCACTGCCCGTCGCACCCGTCCCGCGGCCCTCGATCACCGTGCCATCGGCAAGCACCAGCAGCGCGGTCGGCACATCGGGCGCCCAAGGCGCGGTCTGAGCAGTCATTCGTTTCTCCGTCCGGTCCGCGCGTGTCGGCGACCTGCCGGGGCGCCGGCATGGCGCGAGGGCCGGCGATCGGGCACGGGAGTTCACCCAGAAGTCCTGATCAGGGCAGGGCGCGAGCAATACGCGACCGGTCCGACGAGGTCAACGGCGGCATCCGGCGTCGAAAGACGGAAACGTACGCGAATTGCGGCGAGCCCGGAGCGTGGATAGACTGGGGAGCTCCTCGGGATTGAACCAATGCGTGACGCGATCGCCCAACAACTGAAGAGCGCACTGAAAGCCGGCGACAAGTCGCGTGTCTCCACGCTGCGCATGGTTCAGGCGGCGATCAAGGATCGCGACATCGCCAATCGCGGCCTTGCGAAGGACCCGGCGGGCGACGATGACGTCCTGCAGATCCTCACCCGGATGGTGAAGCAGCGGCAGGAATCGGCCCGTGCCTTCGAGGATGGCGGCCGGCCGGAGCTTGCCGCGCAGGAGCGGTCCGAGATCGCCATTCTCGAAGAGTTCCTGCCCAGCCGGATGGACGAAGGCGAGGCGAGGGCGGCGATCGCCGAGACCATTGCCGCGCTTGGGGCGGCCGGACCGCGCGACATGGGCCGCGTGATGAGCGCGCTCAAGGAAAAGTTTGCCGGCCGCATGGATTTCTCCAGCGCGAGCGGCATCGTCAAGGAGATGCTTGCCTGACGCGGGGCGGATTTGCGGCGGGCGCGTCCCGTGTAGGTCGGCGCGCCCGCTTCCGCCTTATCATCAAGCAACCCGCCGCCTTCGCACGCTTGCTTTGCAGGCTTACCTGCGGACCCGCTGAAAAAGCATGTATCCGCCGATGGCCACCGCCGCGCCCACAAGCACTACCAACAGAACGATCATCGCCGCCGCCCCGAGAACGGCACCAAGAGTATCCCAGAAGCCGATCTGCGCGATCAGGACGACCAGCACGATAATCAAGAGCAGAGGCATGATACCATCGACTTTAGAAGTGGATCGTTACCGAACCTGATGAATCCCCGGCGAGGTGAGAAACAGCAGGGACACTCACACCAGTGTAATTGACATGTTCAGGCAATCCAAGCCGACGGGACACAGTACCTGATCGATGCCATCGCCCAGGAACTTCCGCATGTGCTGGAGGGGTGCTCGAGTGTTGCCCGATCATGAGGAGACGCCGGCTGGGGGCCGTCAAACCCTAGGAGCCCTGCTGCGATCCCATGCCTCGCCTGTGAAAAGCGGGCAAGCCGCCGGACGGCGGTCGCGCCTTGCGCTCAGAACGCCTATACGAAAAGACAGCCCAGACTGGTGTGATGCGCTTCGAACCCGCCTTCCTCGATGAAATCCGCGAACGCGTGCCGATCTCCTCGGTCGTCGGCGCGCGCGTGTCGTGGGACCGCAGGAAGACCAACGCGCCGCGCGGGGATTACTGGGCCTGCTGTCCGTTTCATGGCGAGAAAACCCCGAGCTTTCACTGCGAGGACCGCAAGGGTCGCTATCATTGCTTTGGCTGCGGCGCTTCCGGCGATCACTTCCGCTTCCTGACCGAACTCGACGGCATCGACTTCCAGGAGTGCGTGGAACGGATCGCGGCGATGGCCGGGCTGGCTTTGCCGGCGCGTGACGAAGCCTCGCTTGCCCGCGAAAAGCAACGCGCAAGCCTCGCCGAGATCATGGAAATGGCCGCCTGTTTCTTCGAGCAGCGGCTGCAGGGCGCCGACGGCGCCAGGGCGCGTGCCTATCTTCGGGACCGTGGTCTGACGCCGGCCACGCAGCAGGCTTTTCGGCTGGGCTTCGCCCCTGACAGCCGCAACGCGCTCAAGGAGTTCCTGGCCGGGAAAGGCGTGCTGCTGCAGCAGATGGAAGCCTGTGGGCTGCTCGTGCACGGCGAGGACGTTCCGGTCGCCTTTGACCGCTTCCGCGACCGCATCATGTTTCCGATCACCGATACGGGGGGGAGGGTGATTGCATTCGGAGGACGGGCGCTAGCCTCCGACATGCCCGCAAAATATCTGAACTCACCCGAGACCGAGCTTTTTCACAAGGGCAGCGTTCTCTACAACCTTGCCCGTGCCCGGAAGGCAAAGGGCAGGGACGGCACGCTGATCGCGGTCGAGGGCTACATGGACGTGATAGCCCTGGCGCAGGCTGGCTTCGAGAACGCGGTGGCGCCGCTTGGCACTGCGCTGACCGAAACCCAGCTCGACATGCTGTGGCGCGCCACCGGCGAACCGGTCCTGTGCTTCGACGGCGACGCTGCCGGCCTGAAGGCAGCCTGGCGGGCAGCCGACCTCGCACTGCCGGCGCTCCAGCCGGCGCGCACGGCGCGCTTTGCGCTTTTGCCCGACGGCAAGGACCCGGACGATCTCGTCAGGGAAGGGGGACCCGAGGCGTTCTCGAAAGTCTTGCAGGAGGCGCGGCCGCTCGCCGATCTGTTGTGGACGCGGGAGACGTCGGGCGGTGTCTTCGATACGCCGGAGCGCAAGGCCGAACTCGAGCGGCGGCTCCGGGACATCACGGGGCGCATCCGCGACGAGAGCCTGCGCTTCCATTACAATCAGGAGATGCGTGACCGGGTGCAGGCATTTTTCGGCACCGACCGTACGTCGCGCCAGAAGCGTGGTGCCGAGCGGCCGGGCAGCGGGCAGGGTGGGCAGTTCGGGCGGCGCCCCGGGGTGGCAGCCGGGCGCCTGGCCGTGTCGGAGAGCCTCAGCCAGTCGGCAATGATCAGGCGGACGGGTGGCGCCATGCCGCTCAGGGAAGCGGCCATCGTCGTGGCACTGGTCAATCATCCGATACTGATCGACGAGAATTTTGACCACGTCGAACGGCTGGGCCTGTCGCATCCCGATCTGAAACAACTGCTTCTCGCGGCGATCGATGCGCTCGCGCATGAGGTGGCCAGCGACGGGCCGTCGCTGCTTGCCGCCATCATGAGCGCCGGCAACCGCGAGCGATGGGAACGCGCCACGTCGCTGGTCCGCAAGGCGCGGGTCTGGCCGGTCATGGAAGACGCAGCCATCGAGGATGCAAGGGAGGCTTTTGCGCAGGCGCTGCACTTGCACCGCACGGCGGGAACCCTAAATAAGGAACTCAAGGCGGCTGAATTGGCGCTGGCCAATGAGCCGACGGATGAAAATTACCGGCATCTCGTCGAAATTCAGGCCCAGTTCCGCGATGTTCAGGCAACCGAGGCCCTCATCGAGGGCTTCGGGGTTTCGTCGGGGCGTGCTGCCCGCGGCTTCTGACACCATGATTCGCTTTTTTTAAGCGAATCATGCGAGAGGCGCTTGACGTTCGGGCAGAATGCCGGAATCAGGGCGATTCCAGAAAGCGGCCTGCGCCCGGGCCGGACGTCCGGTTCGACGGAGTGGTGGACGGGGGCGGTGTCTCGCCCCAGATATCAGTTTGGTTGACATTCATGCGCGCAGTGCCTGGCCGGATGCACGGCCGGCGGCGCATCGTTTTTCGGTTCCGTGGCGGCCCACCGCCCAGCCGTTTTGGAGAAAGCACAGCATGGCGACGAAGGAAAAGGAAGAGGTCGAGACCGAGCGCGAAGGCACGACCGACGGGCCCCTTCTCGATCTTTCCGATGACGCCGTCAAGAAGATGATCAAGGCTGCCAAGAAGCGCGGCTATGTGACCATGGACGAGTTGAACTCGGTGCTGCCGTCGGAGGAAGTCACCTCCGAACAGATCGAGGATACGATGTCGATGCTTTCCGACATGGGGATCAACGTCGTCGAGGACGAAGAGACCAGCGAAGAGGCCGAGGCGGAGCCGTCTGCGGCCGACGCCGAGGAAGACGCCAACGAGCTTGCCGAGCAGACCGGCACGGCGGTGGCGGCAGCGCCCGCCAAGAAGGAGCCGACAGACCGCACCGACGATCCCGTGCGCATGTATCTGCGCGAGATGGGTTCGGTGGAGCTGTTGTCGCGGGAAGGCGAAATTGCCATCGCCAAACGCATCGAGGCCGGCCGCGAAACGATGATCGCCGGCCTCTGCGAGAGCCCGCTCACGTTCCAGGCGATCATCATCTGGCGCGACGAGCTCAATGAAGGCAAGATTCTGCTGCGCGAGATCATCGACCTCGAAGCCACCTATGCCGGGCCCGAAGCCAAGCAGGCTCCGGTCGTCGCGATCCGCCCCGAGGAGGAAGCCGCAGCAAAACCGGCCCCGCAGGACGAGCGCATGCGCCGGGGCCGCGAGGACGACGACATCACCAATGTCGGCGGTGATACGCGCGGTCTGGAAGAAGACGACGACGACGAGGACGAGGCGAGCCTGTCGCTCGCCGCCATGGAGTCCGAACTTCGCCCGCAGGTCATGGAGACCTTCGACGTCATCGCCGACACGTATACGAAGCTTCGCAAACTGCAGGTCCAGAAGGTCGAGAACAGGCTGGCGGCGAGCGGCACGCTCTCGCCGAGCCAGGAACGGCGTCACCGGGAGCTGAAGGAGCAGCTGATCAAGGCGGTGAAGTCGCTGTCGCTGAACGCTGCCCGCATCGAGGCGCTGGTCGAGCAGCTCTACGACATCAACAAGCGGCTGGTGCAGAATGAGGGCAGGCTGCTCAGGCTGGCCGAAAGCTACGGCGTCAGGCGCGAGCAGTTCCTGCAGGAATACCAGGGTTCGGAACTGGATCCCAACTGGATGAAGTCGGTATCGAATCTGTCGGGGCGCGGCTGGAAGGAGTTCACTCGCAACGAGAAGAATGCGATCCGCGATCTTCGCCAGGAAATCCAGAATCTCGCCACCGAGACCGCCATCTCGATCGCCGAGTTCCGCAAGATCGTCAACCAGGTCCAGAAGGGTGAGCGCGAAGCGGCGATCGCCAAGAAGGAGATGGTCGAGGCGAACCTGCGTCTGGTCATCTCGATTGCCAAGAAGTACACGAACCGTGGCCTGCAATTCCTTGATTTGATTCAGGAAGGCAACATCGGGCTGATGAAGGCGGTCGACAAGTTCGAGTATCGTCGCGGCTACAAGTTCTCGACCTATGCTACCTGGTGGATCAGGCAGGCGATAACCCGCTCGATCGCCGACCAGGCCCGCACCATCCGCATCCCGGTCCATATGATCGAGACGATCAACAAGATCGTCCGCACGAGCCGCCAGATGCTGCACGAGATCGGCCGCGAGCCGACTCCCGAAGAGCTTGCCGAGAAGCTGGCAATGCCTCTCGAGAAGGTCCGCAAGGTCCTGAAGATCGCCAAGGAGCCGATTTCGCTGGAAACGCCGGTCGGCGACGAGGAGGATTCGCATCTCGGCGACTTCATCGAGGACAAGATGGCGATTCTGCCCATCGATGCCGCCATCCAGGCAAATCTGCGGGAGACCACCACCCGCGTGCTGGCCTCGCTGACCCCGCGCGAGGAGCGTGTGCTCCGCATGCGCTTCGGCATCGGGATGAACACCGACCATACGCTGGAAGAGGTCGGCCAGCAGTTCTCGGTTACCCGCGAGCGCATTCGGCAGATCGAGGCGAAGGCGCTGAGAAAGCTCAAGCACCCGAGCCGCAGCCGCAAGCTGCGAAGCTTCCTCGACAGCTGAGCGCGCCGCGGCCCGGCGCCGGCCGTTCCGGGAAACGACAGGAGCGGCGTCCGGGCCAATGCCGCACCGCCTGTATTGCGCGCCGTGACCAGCTCGTTGCAACGCAAGCTCATCGTGCCGACGACAGGGCCGGGTCTCCATGAGGTTACCGGGGCCGCAAGGCAGTTCGTCCGCGAAGCCGGCCGCCCAATCGGGCTGCTCACCCTTTTCGTGCGCCATACCTCCTGTTCCCTGCTCGTCCAGGAGAACGCCGATCCCGACGTCAGCCGTGATCTGGAGGCCTTCTTCAGGCGCCTGGTGCCCCCCGCCACCGATGCCTCCATGAGCTACATCGTCCACCTCCTCGAGGGCCCGGACGACATGCCTGCCCACATCAAGGCCGCGCTGACGGCGGTTTCGATCTCCATTCCCGTCGTCGACGGCGAACTGGCGCTCGGCACCTGGCAGGGGATCTACCTCTTCGAGCATCGCGTGAACCCGCATCGGCGGGAAATCGTCCTTCACCTGGGCAACTGAGCGTTTTTGGAATTCCGTGGTCCCGTGGCGGTGAGGCCGGCGTCGATGCCGTTCGGGCCGGCGCCGAAGAAGGGTGTCGCCGGCCCCGGCAGAGGCACCGGCGGGGTTCGGAGGCACCATAAAACTGCTATAATGGAGGCATCGGGCCCGACAGCGGCCGGCCCGCGCCATCCGCGCGAAACATGGAGGCAAGGATGTCCTTTCTGAAACGGCTGTTCGGCGGCGGCGGGTCGGACGAGACGCCTTCCCAAAAACCCGCAAGGCAGGTCGAGCACAATGGCTTCACGGTCGCCGCAACGCCGTTCAAGAGCGAGGGTCAGTACCAGACCTGCGGCATCGTCTCCAAGGAGATCGAAGGCGTCGTGAAGGAGCACAGATTCATCCGGGCCGACCGTTTTGCGGGGCTGGACGACGCGGTCGAAGTGTCGCTGAGAAAAGGCGTGCAACTGGTCGATGAGCAGGGCGACCGGCTGTTTGCCTGAGCCGCAGAGCGCATTCTCCGCTTGCCGCGGACCATACGTGGGTCCATGATCGGCTGCCGGGTTCGACCGGAGCGGTGCGCGCCGAGCGGGACCGCGAAGCCGCCGCTTCCTGAACAGGGAGGAAAGCCGTGGCTACCTATATCGCGCTGATGAACTGGACTGATCAGGGCATTCGCAACGTCCGTGAGTCGCCAAAGCGGCTCGACGCAGCCAGGAAGATGCTGGAGGACATGGGCGGCAGCTTCCGGGCCTTTTATCTGACCATGGGCGAATACGACATGGTCGCTGTGCTCGAGGCGCCCGATGATGCCGTGGCGGCCCGGTTTGCACTACAGACCGGAATGGCCGGAAATATTCGCACCCGCACGCTGAAGGCCTTCCCGGAAGCGGCGTTCCGCGAGATAACCGCGCAGCTCTGACCCCTTCTGAAGGGAATTGCCGTTTGGCGGCTGGAGCGTGGACCGGCGCGTTTGCGTCGATCTCGCTACATCCTGTTGATGACGCCTTTCATCCCCTCGGCAGGCTCGGCGACGGACGATCCGGCGACCAGTATCGCCGGCACGATTGCCTCGGTCTGCTCGATGACCAGCGGTTTCAACAGATGCGAACTGTGGATGAAACCCTGGGCATCCATGTGTTCGAAGAGCGCCAGCATCGGATTCCAGAAACCGGAGATGTTGGCGAAGACCATAGGCTTGCGGTGATGGCCAAGCTGCGCCCAGGTCATGATCTCGACGATCTCCTCAAGCGTCCCGATGCCGCCGGGAAGCGCCACGAAGGCATCGGATTTCTCGAACATGGCATGCTTGCGCTGATGCATGTCGTCGGTAACAAGGAGTTCATGGAGGCGATCGAGAGCCGGCTCGGTTGCTTCCCGGTTGATCAGGAATCTCGGTATGATGCCGACGACCCTTCCTCCGGCGCGGATCGCACTGTCCGAAACGGCTCCCATCAGCCCTCTGGTGCCGCCGCCATAGACGAGATCGAGCCCGGCTTGGGCAATCGCGCGGCCGAGTGAATGCGCGGCTTTCAGGTAGCGTTCGTCATGGCCGGACGAAGAGCCGCAGTATACGCAGACGGAGCGAATCTTGTTCATGGAGCGATTGGTGAGTTCGATATGAGGGGCGTCAAGACGCGGGCCGGTCTTTTTCTTGTCGGTGCTGCCAAAACAGGCTAGACCCGCGCTGGCCAACGGGCACAAGCGATATGGGAATCACTCCAGTCAAGGCCCTGCTGTTCCTGGTGGGCGGTTCTGCCGCGGCCATGACAACGGCCTATGTGTCCGGCGCATTCGACACCTATTTCGGCGCGCCGCCTCAGGTGGCGGCGCTGCCCGCGGCGCCGTCGAGCGTTCCGCCACGCAAACAGGACAGGCTAGCAGGCGAAGCGGCGCCCGCGCC
>JAJFMR010000464.1 GCA_020696915.1 Rhizobiaceae bacterium
CGCGTCCACATGATGGACTTCTGGTTCAGTGTAAACCGTTTTGGTCGAGCGTTGGATGAACGTTCGAATTTCGTCGCCGATCTTCTGGTAGGTTTCGGCCTGCTCGTCCTGGTCGTCGAGCTTGGTGATCGACAGGCCGGCCATCAGCGTGAGCAGGGCCAGGATGCCGCAGACCAGCAGAAGGCCGTTACCGGGTGTCGAATTCGCATAAGCGAGGATGGCTACGCCACCGAGCATCAGGGTGACGACGATCATGCCGATCTTGTAGATCAGCTTGAACAGGTTTCTCGCGCTGTTGAGCATGCCGACGGATCCCGCCACGGAGCCCGGCTACGAATAATCGCCAATGTGGGCACCCTGCGCAAGACGTCACAAGCGAATTTCGGCCAACTTCAAAGACTGCGGTCCACCGCCTTTGCAAAAAAGCATGGCCACGGATGCGAAGCTGCTGGACCCTCGAACGGAACGGGCATCATTTTGGCGAAGCCGGACGCGAGCCTTCCCGACCGGAGTTGGTCAGCCGATGCTTGCCCGATGCAGGAACGCCGTTTCCGAACACCGGCCCGCAGCCGTCCTGGACGCACGCCGCCGGGACAGCGGCGGGATGTCTTCAGGCCCGGCGCAGCGAGACGGCCACCGGTGGCCCGGACCTGATCGTCTGGTAAACCACGCAATATCGCTCGGTCAGCTTGAGCAGCTGGTCGAGTTTTTCCTGGGGTGCATCGGTCTCGACGTCGAACCGCAGGCGGATTTCGCGAAAGCCCACGGGCGCGTCCCTGGCGACCCCGAGGGTTCCGCGAAAGTCGAGATCGCCCTCGGCCGAAACGTTTCCGGACTTCAATGGAATTTCAAGGGCTGTCGAGACGGCCTTCAGCGTCACGCCGGCGCACGCCACCAAAGCCTCCAGCAGCATGTCTCCCGAACACAGTTCCATGCCGGAGCCGCCCGTCGCAGGGTGGAGGCCGGCGACGGCCAGCGCCCTCCCCGTCTCCACCTTGCAGGCGATGTTCTGGTCGTCGATCGTGCCCGTCGCCTTCAGCGTGATCAGCGCCGCTTGCGCCTCACTCTTGTAGCGATCCTTGATGGGGGCTTGCATGGCCCGCAGCTGGGCAGCATCCATGTGATGAACTCCTTCAATGGCGAAAGGGGATGGTCCGGAATCCGGCGAGCCGGTTCCAGTCTCCGGTTCCTTGGATAATGTGTAGCGCAAAGTCGGCGGGGATCACCACCACATCCCGGCGGCCTGCATGGAACGGTCGTCATCGACGCGCGGCCGCCGATCCAGCGAGCGGTCGAGCGCGGCCAGGACCCGTCTCTTGATGGAAACGAACGCCGTCGACTGCCGGTCGCGCGGCCGCGGCAGTTTGGCCGTGATTTCTTCGTGAAGCCGGCCCGGATGCGGCCGCATGACGATGATGCGGTCGGCCAGCACCACCGCCTCGTCGACGTCGTGCGTGACCACCACGAGGGTCGGCTTCTGGTCCGCCCAAAGTTGCAGCAGATGGTCCTGCAGATCGGCGCGGGTAAAGGCATCGAGGGCCGAGAACGGCTCGTCGAGCAGCAGCACTTCAGGCTGCGCCACCAGGGCCCGCGCGATCGCGACGCGCTGCGACTGGCCGCCCGACAGCTCGCGCGGCCAGGCGCCGGCCTTGTCGCTCAACCCGACCTTGTCCAGTGTTCGCCGCACACGCCTCTCCCGCTCGGGCTTCGGCAGATGCGCGATCCCGAAGCCGACGTTCCCGGCGACGGTGAGCCAGGGAAGCAGTCGCGGTTCCTGGAAGATGATTCCGATCTTCTCGTGCGGCTCGAGGATGTCCTCGCCGTCGAGGACGACGCGGCCTCGCGTTGGGCGGTCGAGGCCGGAAATCACCCGGAGCGCGGTCGACTTGCCGCAGCCGGAGCCGCCGACGATGGCGAGGATCTCGCCCGGCGCGACCTGCAGCGTCAGATCCTGCAGCGCCTGCACGCCGTTCGCATAGATCTTGCCGACGCGGTCGAGCTTCAGCATCTCAGCGTTCCTCGCCATGCGCGCCGAACCGATCTTCCCAGCGCAGAAACGGCGCGGCGGCCGCGGCGAGGATCCAGTCCGTCGTCTTGCCGATGACCGCAAAGGCGACGATGGCGGCGACGATCTGTGCCGGTTTCCCCAGTTGCTGGCCGTCGATCAGCAGGAAGCCGAGGCCTTCGGAGGCGCCGAGCAGCTCGGCCGCGACGACGAACATCCAGCCGAGACCGAGACCGGAACGCAGCGCTACGATGTAGGATGGCAGGACGGCCGGAAGCAGGATACGGCGGACCAGCGCCGGCGCGGAAAGTCGAAAGACGCGGCCGACCTCGACGATCTTGCGGTCGACCGACATGATCGCGCCCATCACGCCCAGATAGACGGGGAAGAACACGCCGACCGCTATCAGGGTGACCTTCGATTCCTCGAAGATGCCGAACCACAGGATGAACAGCGGCACCCAGGCGATGGAGGGAATCGAGCGCAACGCCTGCAGGCTGGGATCGAGCAGGCGGCGGACCAATGTGGAAGAGGCGGTGACGGCTCCAAGCAGGGTTCCGGCAGCCACGCCGAGCGCGAAGCCCGCAGCGACGCGGGCGCCCGTTGCGAGCGCATGGCGCCCGAGCTCGCCCGATTGGGACAGTTCCCGCAACGTGCCGAAGACGACCGAAGGGGGTGGCACCAGCCGGCCCTCCGAGAGGCCGAAACGAACGGCGAGCTCCCACAGGAGAGCCAGCGTTACGGGCGCCACCAAGCCCAGCCAGGCGCCTGACAGGCGGCGGCGTCCGCGCGCGGGCGTGGCGGGGGCATCAAGAGCATCGGGCATGGCGATCGGCGGATGGGCAAGTGACATCTGACGGGCCGTGATTCCAGTCTGCGTTCTGC
>JAJFMR010000465.1 GCA_020696915.1 Rhizobiaceae bacterium
AAGAGTTGCAGCATCGCCTGCAAGAGCTTGAAAAGGCTGGACGACTTCTGGAGGCCCAGCGCCTCGAACAGCGCACGCGCTTCGATCTCGAGATGCTAGAGGCGACCGGCTCATGCGCCGGCATCGAGAACTATTCGCGCTACCTCACCGGACGCCGCCCCGGCGATCCGCCGCCGACTTTGTTCGAATACATCCCCGACAACGCGCTGGTCTTCGTCGACGAGAGCCACGTCACCATCCCGCAGATCGGCGGCATGTATCGCGGCGACTTCAGGCGCAAGGCTACGCTCGCCGAATACGGTTTCCGACTGCCGTCCTGCATGGACAACCGTCCCTTGCGCTTCGAGGAATGGGACGCGATGCGCCCGCTGTCGGTTGCGGTGTCGGCGACGCCAGGCAGCTGGGAGATGGAGCAGGCCGGCGGCGTCTTCGCCGAGCAGGTCATCCGCCCGACCGGCCTGATCGACCCGCCGGTCGAGGTGCGTCCGGCCAAGACCCAGGTCGACGACGTGGTCGGCGAGATCCGCGAAACCACAGCCAAGGGCTATCGCACGCTGGTCACCGTGCTGACCAAGCGCATGGCCGAGGACCTCACCGAGTACCTGCACGAGCAGGGCGTGCGGGTCCGCTACATGCATTCGGACATCGAGACGCTGGAGCGCATCGAGATCCTGCGCGATCTGCGGCTCGGCGCCTTCGACGTTCTCGTCGGGATCAACCTGCTGCGCGAGGGGCTCGACATTCCGGAGTGCGGCTTCGTGGCCATTCTGGATGCCGACAAGGAGGGTTTTCTGCGTTCCGAGACGTCGCTGATACAGACGATCGGCCGTGCCGCCCGCAACGTCGACAGCCAGGTCATCCTCTACGCCGACGGCATCACCGGCTCGATGGAACGGGCCATGGCCGAGACGCAGCGCCGCCGTGAAAAGCAGATGGCCTGGAACGAGGCCAACGGCATCACCCCGGAATCGGTGAAGTCGCGGATCGCCGACATACTGGAATCCGTCTACGAGCAGGACCACGTGCGTCCCGACATTTCCGGCTTCGCCCAGGAAGGGGCGATGATCGGCAACAACCTCAAGGCGCATCTCGAGCATCTCGACCGCAGCATGCGCGACGCCGCCGCCGACCTGGACTTCGAGAGAGCCGCCCGGATCCGCGACGAGATCAAGCGGCTGCGCGAAATGGAGCTCGCCATCTCCGACGACCCGCTCGCCCGCTATGCCGAGGCCGAAAGCCCAGTTTCCGGCCGCGAGAAGGGACGCCACAACAAGGGCCGGCAGCGGCACCGGACGGTCGACGACGACGCCCGCAAGCCGCTGTTTCAGAAACCGTCGCTGGACGAGATGGGTCCCGGCACCGATATGGCGAAGCCGGCCGGGCCGGCCGCCGGCCGGCTGTTCAGGAAGCAGTCGCACCGCGAGGCCCACGAGGCCGACCACGGCATTCCGTCGGATGCCGGAACATCGCTGTTCCGCAAGAACGCGCTCGACGAAATGACCGTCCGCCGCACCGAGACGCCGGCGGAAGGCGACAGGCCGGTCAAGCGCTACAGAGCGGGGATCGGCTCCCATGAGGATGCCGCCGACCAGCGGCGGATGAAGCGCCGGTCCGGGAAGACCGGCCGGCCGGGGCGATAGGGATCCCGGTTTTTTTCCCGCGGCATTGTCGGTCCGCGGCGCGCACGATCGTCTTCCGGAAAGCCGCATCGGCTGAACAAGGAGCGACTGACATGACCGACCAGACTCCCATCCCGTCGGCCCCCGTGCTCGGCGGCCTCATTGCCTATCTGCAGGTGGACGGCGCCCTGAAGGCGGCCGAATTCTTCGGCAAGGCTTTTGGCGCAGAGACGGTGTACGCCTACCCGCCGGACGAGCAGGGCCGCACCATGCACGTCCACCTCCACATCAACGGCAGCTCGCTGATGCTGTCGGACGCCTTTCCCGACCACGGCCATCCGCATCAGCAGCCGCAGGGTTACACGATGCAGCTGTTGCCCGGCGCCGACGAGATCGACACATGGTGGCAGCGCGCCGTCGATGCCGGCTGCGAGGTCGTCATGCCGCTCGACGTCATGTTCTGGGGCGACCGCTATGGCCAGCTGCGCGATCCCTTCGGCATCCTCTGGTCGATGAACGCGCCGGTCGGCAAGGCCTGAACCTACCCAGCCGGCAACCGGATGAAGCAACGGGTTCCCGACGCTCGGGCGGGCGTCGGGCACTCTCTGGCCTATGGCAGCGGACCGAAACGTGGAACCGCTTTTCGGATTCTAAATCCGATGCGACAACGAGAGGCAGCAGCGGCAGGGCGCCTTTCGTGCAGCGCGCTGCCCCGTAGAGACATCTACGTCTCCGGGAACAGCCGTGGAAAAAGCGCATCCACTGTGTCAGCGGGAAAGCGCAGCGACACGGGCCCTTTCGGCATTTCCGATGCCAGAAGCCCCAGGCCGGCCACGTCATTGAACACCCGCCGCGCCGTGCGCTCGGGCAAGCCGGTGATGCGGGAGATTTCCCCGCGCTCGAACTCGCCGCGCGTCAGTGCTTCTTCGAGCAACCGTACCGCCTCGGGTTTCAGTTCGTGGCGGGCGGCGTGGATGCGCAAGCGCTTTGCCAGCGTGCCAAGATCGAACAGGCTGGCCATGAACGTCACCTGATCGACACAGACGCGCAGGAACCACAGCGTGAAATCCGCCAGTGCGCGTCGCGAGAGGTTCCCCCGCCCGTCGAGATCACCCTGCCGAGGCATGTCTGCGTGGTCCATCATGGCCCGGTAGTCGTTGCGGCTCGTCAGACCGCGTGCGAGGCCGCGAGAGATCGACCACAGGCCGTGCGCGGCAATGCCGCTTCGATGCGCCATGGCATGGCTTATCAGGCGGCTGACGCGTC
>JAJFMR010000466.1 GCA_020696915.1 Rhizobiaceae bacterium
TCGGAAAGCAGCCTGAAGGTCGCAGGCTGATACCAGCTCTCGTGCCGGAACTCGAAGCTGTGGACTCTGCTTTTCGGCAGCGCCTTCAGGAAACCGGCCAGCCGCTCCCGATCCGCCTTCATCCTGGGCGGCAGCTGGAAAAGGACCGGTCCGAGTTTGCCGCCGAGCAGCCGGAGCCGCGACTCCAGGAGCTGCATGGAATTGTCGTCGACGATCAGGCGCCGCCAGTGGGTGATGAACTTCGAGGCTTTCCATGCGAAGCGGAACGCCTCGGGCGTGGAGTTGCGCCAGTTCTCCACCGCGTTCTCCGTGGGCGTCCGGTAGAAGGGCGCATTTAGCTCGGCCGCGCTGAATTCCGTCACGTAGTGGGCGAGCGCGTCCTGCCTCGCCAGTCCGGCCGGATAGAACTTTCCCCACCAGTCGGCATAGTGCCAGCCGGACGTGCCGATCCTGAGCTCGGGTTCCTTCACTGACGCTTTCGTCGGCATGGTTGGCGGCATCCTGGCTGATTGTCGCTGGATGGGCGCTCCGTAAGGAGGCGCACCCCTTCAACGCATCTGTCTGGAATTGGTGTCCACTCGCCGCTCCGATCATGTCGCTTCCATCGCGCAACGGGTCGCCGCCTCCGCAATGGGGCGCTCCGGCGCGGTCCATGATGCGGGCCGCATTCTGCCGCAACGAGGAACTTCATGAGCGCCCTTCAACAAGCCGTGCCCGCGCCGGCGGCCGAGCGGGCTCGCCGCGGCGGCCGTGCCGGCAAGCGTGCGGGCAGTTCGGGCGCCTTCGAGCAACCGCCCTTCCGGCAGCTGAAAAACCCGTTCGCACCGACCAGGCTGGTCTCCGACGACCAGCTGGAATCGATCCACCTGGCCTCGCTCGAGGTGCTCGAGGAGATCGGCGTCGGTTCATTTCGACGCCGGCATGATCCTGGAGCTCATCGCGCACGCGCCCGCCGAATTCACCATCCACGCGCGCAATCCCGCCCATGACGTGCGCTTCGGCGGCGACAATCTCGTCCTGTCGCAGATGGCTTCGGCGCCGAACTGCTCCGACATCGACCGCGGCCGCCGCCCGGGAAATCAGGAGGACTACCGGAATTTCCTCAAGCTCGCCCAGATGCACAACATCCTGATGACGACCGGCGGCTACCCGGTCGAGCCGGTCGACATCCATCCGTCGGTGCGGCATCTCGAATGCATCCGCGACCTCGCCACGCTGACCGACAAGGTCTTTCATATCTATTCGCTGGGGCGCGAGCGGAACGTCGACGGCATCGAGATCGCCCGGATTGCCCGCGGCATCTCGCCCGAGCAGCTGCTGGAAGAGCCCTCCGTCTACACGATCATCAACACCAACTCGCCGCTGAAGCTCGACGTTCCGATGATGGAGGGTATCATCCAGATGTCGGGCAGCGGCCAGGTTGTGATCGTCACTCCCTTCACCCTGGCCGGCGCCATGGCGCCCGTCACCGTGGCCGGCGCTCTCGTCCAGCAGAATGCCGAGGCGCTGGCGGGCATTGCCTTCACCCAGATGGTCAGGAAAGGCGCACCGGTCGGCTATGGCGGCTTCACGTCGAACGTCGACATGAAGTCGGGAGCCCCCGCCTTCGGCACCCCGGAATACATGAAGGCGCAGATCGTCGGCGGCCAGCTCGCCAGACGCTATCGCATACCGTACCGCACCTCGAACACCTGCGCCGCCAATGCGGTCGATGCGCAGGCCGCCTATGAAAGCGTCTTCTCGCTGTGGGGAGCTATCCAGGGCGGCGGCAACTTCATCCTGCACGGCGCCGGCTGGCTGGAGGGGGGCTTGCGCTGCTCCTACGAGAAAACCATTCTCGACATCGATCTCCTGCAGATGGTCGCCGAGTTCCTGACGCCGCTCGATCTGTCGGAGGAGGCGCTCGCCGTCGATGCCATAAGGTCGGTGGGCCCCGGCGGCCATTTCTTCGGCACGAAGCATACCCAGGACCGCTACCGGAATGCCTTCTACGCCCCGATCCTCTCGGACTGGCGGAATTTCGAAAGCTGGTCCGCGGCCGGCAGCCCGACGGCCGTCGAGAAGGCAAACAGGGTCTGGAAGGAACGGCTCGCCAGCTATGAAAAGCCGCACATGGATCCGGCGATCGCCGAGGAGATCGATGCCTTCGTCGAGAAGCGCCGCCTCGAAGGCGGCGCGCCGACCGACTTCTGATCTCCGGAAAGTCCGATTACCGCAATCCGACCAGCCGAGGGCTCCGGAATGAAACTTCGATCGATCAACGCCCCGGACGCGCCGCAGCCGCGCGGCGGTTACGCGCAGGCGATGGAAGTCACCGCCGCGACGCGCATCCTCTATGTCAGTGGCCAGATACCGTCGGCACCCGACGGCAATGTGCCGGAACGTTTCGAAGACCAGTGCCGTCTTGCCTGGCAAAACGTCATCGCTCAGCTGGCGGCCGCCGACATGACGCTCGACAACCTCGTGAAGGTGACGATCTTCCTCTCCGACCGCAAGCACATTCCCGACTACAGGCGGGTCCGCCAGGAAGTCCTTGAGGGCAGGCAGATCGGCCTGACGACGATCATCACCGGCATCTTCGACGAAGCCTGGCTGCTGGAGATCGAGGCGGTCGCCGCAGCCTGACGGCAATCACGCCGATCCAGTTTCCGCACGAACGGATTTAGACGCATGAAATCTCACGCTAAAGTGGTTGTCATCGGCGGCGGCGTCGTGGGCTGCTCCGTTCTTTACCACCTCGCCAAGGCACGCTGGAGGGACCTTCTGCTAATCGAGCGGTCCGAACTCACGTCGGGCTCCTCCTGGCATGCCGCAGGCGGGTTTCACACGTTGAACGGCGACCCCAACGTCGCACGGCTGCAGGCCTATACCGTCCAGCTCTACCGCGAGCTCGAAGAGCTTTCGGGTCAATCCTGCTCGCTGCATCTCACCGGCGGGGTGATGATGGCCGACACTCCCGAACGCATGGATTTCCTGCGGCTCGCGCACGCCAAGGGCCGCTATCTCGGCATGGACACCGAACTCATCACGCCCTCGGAAGCCAAGGCGATGTTCCCGCTCATGGACGAGCGCAACTTCGTCGGCGCCATGTGGGATCCGGTGGAGGGTCATCTCGACCCGTCCGGTACGACCCATGCCTACGCCAGATCGGCCCGCAAGCTGGGCGCCGAGATTGTGCTGAGGAACCGGGTGGTCGAGCTTGCCCAGGAGCCTGACGGCACCTGGAACGTCGTCACCGAGCAAGGCACGGTCAAGGCCGAGCACGTCGTCAATTGCGGCGGCCTCTGGGCGCGCGAGGTCGGCCGCATGGTGGGTCTCGAACTGCCGCTGCTGGCAATGGAGCACATGTATCTCTTGACCGAGGCGATGCCGGAGGTCGAGGAATTCAACCGGACCACGGGACGCGAAATGGTGGGGGTGCTCGACTTCAAGGGCGAGATCTACACCAGGCAGGAGCGCAACGGCATCCTCCTCGGCACCTATGAGAAGAACTGCAGGCCGTGGTCGCCCGTCGAGACTCCATGGAATTTCGGACATGAGCTGCTCCCCCCCGACCTCGACCGCATCGCCCCGTCGCT
>JAJFMR010000467.1 GCA_020696915.1 Rhizobiaceae bacterium
ATGGCCTCGGCATCGTCGCCCTTCAGCGCTTCCTTCAGATCGCTGACGGCATCCTCGATGGCGCGGCGCTCGGCCTCTTCGACCTTCGAACCGTGTTCGGCCAGCGCCTTCTCGGTGGAATGCACCAGCGCGTCGGCATGGTTCTTGGCGTCGACCGCCTCGCGGCGCTTCTTGTCCTCGGCCGCATTGGCCTCGGCGTCCTTGACCATCTTCTGGATGTCGGATTCAGAGAGGCCACCGGATGCCTGAATCCGGATCTGCTGCTCCTTGCCGGTCGCCTTGTCCTTGGCGGACACGTTGACGATGCCGTTGGCGTCGATGTCGAACGTCACCTCGATCTGCGGCATGCCGCGCGGCGACGGCGGGATACCCATCAGGTCGAACTGACCGAGCACCTTGTTGTCGGCCGCCATCTCGCGCTCGCCCTGGAAGACGCGGATGGTGACCGCGTTCTGGTTATCCTCGGCAGTCGAGAACACCTGGCTCTTCTTGGTCGGGATCGTGGTGTTGCGGTCGATGATGCGGGTGAACACGCCGCCCAGCGTCTCGATGCCGAGCGAAAGCGGCGTGACGTCGAGCAGCAGCACGTCCTTGACGTCGCCCTGCAGCACGCCGGCCTGGATCGCGGCACCGATCGCCACGACTTCGTCCGGGTTGACGCCCTTGTGCGGCTCCTTGCCGAACAGCTGCTTCACGATTTCCTGGACCTTGGGCATGCGCGACATGCCGCCGACCAGCACCACTTCGCCGATCTCTGCAGCGGTCAGGCCGGCGTCCTTCAGCGCCTTGCGGCACGGCTCGACGGTCTTCTGGACGAGGTCATCGACCAGCGCCTCGAACTTGGCGCGCGTCAGCTTCATCGTCAGATGCTTCGGCCCGGTCTGGTCCGCCGTGATGAACGGCAGGTTGATTTCGGTCTGCGTGGTCGAGGACAGCTCGATCTTGGCCTTTTCGGCAGCCTCCTTCAGCCGCTGCAGGGCCAGCTTGTCGTTGCGCAGGTTGATGCCCTGCTCCTTCTGGAACTCGTCCGCGAGGTAGCTGACCAGGCGCATGTCGAAGTCTTCGCCGCCGAGGAAGGTGTCGCCGTTGGTCGACTTCACCTCGAACACGCCGTCGCCGATTTCAAGAATGGAGACGTCGAAGGTGCCGCCGCCGAGGTCGTAGACCGCGATGGTGCCGGATTTGGTTTTGTCGAGACCGTAGGCGAGCGCGGCCGCGGTCGGCTCGTTGATGATGCGCAGCACTTCGAGACCGGCGATCTTGCCGGCGTCCTTGGTGGCCTGGCGCTGCGCGTCGTTGAAGTAGGCGGGCACGGTGATGACGGCCTGTTCGACCTTCTGGCCGAGATGAGCTTCCGCGGTCTCTTTCATCTTCTGCAGGATGAAGGCGGAGACCTGCGAGGGCGAATAGGTCTTGCCGTCGGCTTCGACCCAGGCGTCGCCGTTCGATGCCTTGACGATCTTGTAGGGGACGAGCTTCTTGTCCTTCTCGACCATCGGGTCGTCGTAGCGGCGGCCGATCAGGCGCTTCACCGCGAAGAACGTACGCTCGGGATTGGTCACCGCCTGGCGCTTGGCGGGCTGGCCGACGAGGCGCTCGCCATCATCAGTAACGGCGACGATCGAAGGCGTCGTGCGCATGCCTTCGGCGTTCTCGATGACTTTCGCAGTCTTGCCATCCATTACGGCGACGCACGAATTCGTGGTGCCGAGATCGATCCCAATGACCTTTCCCATGGTCCTCATATCCTTCTTTTTGCGGCAGGTTGGCTGGGCCCTGGACGGCGCACCTAACCGAACCCCCAACGATCAAATACTCGCGATATTGCGGTGGTGAGCCTCATATAGGAGGGGGGGTTGTGCCTGCAAGGACCGAGCGCAACCTTGAAGCCTGAAAAGACTGACGTTTGAAAGATTGTGTCAGCCCGGGACGCGGCAGCGCGCCAGCGCCTCGTGCGGCGTTAAGAAATCGGCAAGGCCATTCATCAGGGCCGCAGCCGTCGCCGGCGCTTGCGGGTCTTTCGCGCAGCAATGCCAGGGCCTCCCCGCCGGGCGAGTCCGGACTCGTGGCAGGGGGAGCGGTATTTGGCCGCTGGAAGTGCCTCAAAAAGAGCTCGGAAACCGGCCAGAATCCCGCAAAAGAGCCGACATGCCGGAACGTAACGACGGAACGGAGGCCCATCATGCCCTGTTGCTGGGACATCAAAACCGCTAAAAGGCGGCCGACTGGAACGACCCTGTCGTCCCCCGAGGCCCAGAATCCACGAGCTGATTCCACGAGCAGCATTGTCCGACCATGGCCTCCATGCAAACCCGGTAGATCCTCCATGACGCCACTTCGCTACTTCGCTGCGGTCGCCCTGATCGTTGCCGCCAATTCCCTGGCGGTCTCATCCGCGTTCGCCGCCGATCCGGTTTTCCCGCCCGGCGCCCGGGTCGGCATGACGCCGCTGGTCGGCCTCAACAAGGCCAGAACGTTCGTGGGATTCGAGACCGAGGACCAGGGCGTCAAGGTGCTGGTTGCCGACCTGCCGGCCGAGGCTTACGGCGAGGTCGCCAATGCCTTCAAGGCCAATCCCGGCGGCACCGGCGGCATCAAGCCGGAAAGCATCGAGACCCCGGCGGGGCTTGCCTATTACACCATCGAAAGCGCCAAGGATGGCGCCACCAATGTGAAGCGCTATTCGATGATCCTGCCGGGCCCCACCTTCTCCGGCTACGTCGCCGTGCAGGTGCCCGAGAACGCCTCCAGGATTTACACCGACGACGCCGTGCGCCAGATGTTCGCTACCGCCACGACCCGCGCCGAAGTTCCGGTCGAGGAGCAGCTCGGGCTGATGCCGTTCAAGGTCGGCGAGCTTTCCGGCTTC
>JAJFMR010000080.1 GCA_020696915.1 Rhizobiaceae bacterium
CCGAAATAGTTCAGCAGCAGGCACGGAAACACGATGGCCGCCCATGCGATGATGATCGGCCGGCGGCCGAAATGCCCCATGTCGACGTAGAGGGCTTCCGCCCCGGTGACCGCCAGGAAGACGGCTCCCATGACCGCGAAGGCGTGCAAGGGATGGAGAGCCATGAAGGACAGGCCGATGAGCGGATCGAGGCCGCGCAGCACGCCCGGATTTCCGATGATGTGGATCAGTCCGGTGGCGCCGAGCACCAGGAACCAGAGCGCAGTCACGGGGCCGAAGACGACGGCGATCCCTGCCGTGCCGAACCGCTGGATGGTGAAGATGCCGACGATGATGGCCAGCGTGATCGGCACAACCCAGTTCGCCAGTTCCGGTGCGACGATCTGCAGTCCCTCGACGGCCGACAGCACCGACATTGCCGGCGTGATCATGGCGTCGCCCACGAACATGGCGGCGCCCAGCACGCCGAGACCGGTGATCCAGGCCGGGGCGGTGTCGAAAGTCTTCCGGGCAAGGGTCATCAGCGACAGGGTGCCGCCTTCGCCATTGTTATCAGCGCGCGTGACGAAGAACACGTATTTGACGGTGACGGTCAGCGTCAGCGCCCAGACGATGAGCGACACCAGGCCAAGCACCTCGGCATCCGGGGGGCCGCCGGGCCGCACCAGAAGCGCCTGCCGGAAGGCGTAGATCGGTGAGGTGCCTATGTCGCCATAGACGACGCCAAGCGCTCCGAACACCAGGACCGCGGTTTCATTACTGGGATGCTCGGCCGCGGCTGCCCCCTCGACCTCGACGGCGGCATCGGGCTGGGTCACCTGGCCGGGAGCCCCCGTGTCCCTGAGCGGCCTGAAGGATGCGCCGTCATCGCCATGCCTGTCGCCAACTCCCGGGCGGAACTGCCGGATGAGCCATTCCACATCCGGGCGCCCTGATCAATCAGCGGCCCGATCCCGGTCGGACAATAATCCCCGCCGGCCTCGCCAAATTGGTCAGCCGCCCAGACGGAAATACCTGGCCGTGGCCGATGCGGCGATCTTCCCGTCGTCGATTTCGTCGAGGATCTCTGGAAACAGCGTCTCTGCAAGCACCGGCGTCTCGACTTTCGCCGTCTCGAGGCCGTTCGGGCTCGTGAGGGCAATGATTATCTGTGGCACAGGCTCGTCGGTCTGCAGGCCGAGCTTGATGTTGAACGATGCCCGTTCAGGCTCCTGCTTCAGATGCGCAGCGAGATTGTAGACGACTCCGGCATTGTCGACCAAAAGCACGTCGGTCGTGCGGCCCTCGATATTGGCGAGGGTGCCGCGCAGAGCCTGCCCGCTTTCGATCAAATCGCTGCTCAACGTGAGTTCGGGGCGTTCGGCCGGACTTTTCCGTATGGCCTGGAGGAATTCGGCGACCGCGCATTGCTTCGGTTCGATCAGCTGGACGCTGAGCGCCGGTTCGGCATCGTAGATCGTCTTGAACTCGGCAACCATGGCTTCGAACGGCGCGGCGGAGGTGGCAAACCCCTCGATGAAGGTGGAGCCCGGCGTATCGCTGGCCGCCGCATAGAAGCAGGTGCCGCCGCCATAATCATTGACCCAGGCCACCGGCGTGGCTGCCGGTTCCGCCTCCGCAGGAGGAGGCACTTCCGGCTGGGGCGGCTGGGGCGTCCCGGCAACATCCTGGCCGCCGGCCGGCGTTTCCGGAGGAACGCCGGGCTGGTCGGCAGGCGGCTGGGGCGGGGAAGCCGGCTGTGCCTGTTGATCGGCCGCGACCTCTTTCGGTGGAGCGGCCGAGCCGGGTTCGAGCGTCGGCGGCGCCGGCGGGCTGTCGGAGTCCTGGCCCACCCAGCCGTCCAGCACTCCGAGCGTGTACGCACCGCCACCGGCGAGCGCGACGAGGACCACCGCCGCGGTGGCGTAGAGCCAGGCCCGCGATTTCGGCGCAGGAGCCGCCGCCCGGCCGAGGGCTGGCGGCCGCGCCGGCTCGACCGGCGGCTGGTAGGCTCCGAATGGGCTTTCGCTCACCGGCGGGACGGAGCCTGGCTGCAACGGCGGCACCGAACCGATCGGCGGTATCGAGCCGCCGAGCGGAAACGCGGCAGCGGGCGGCGCGGAGCCGCCGGACGCGGCGACGGCCGTCGGGCCAAGCGAGCCCGGCCGGTGCGTCCCGCCCAGCGGCGGCGTGGTCGCTCTCGGCAGCAGGGATTTCTCGCCGGGCACCGGCAGTCCCTGCCAGGCAGGATCGTCACCCGGCAGCGGCTCCGTGAGGGAGGGTGCCGAAACGGCGGCCGGCTTCGAACCGGCCAGCTGCTCCACGACGGCATCCATGCTCTCCGGCCGATTGTCGGGATCCGGCTGCAGCATGGATTCCAGGAGCGGCCTCAGCCCGGCGTCGAGATCGGAGATATCGGGCATCCTGCGGCGCTTCTCGATGACGTCCACCTGCGAGCCGCCCATGTCGATCGCCTCGCCTCGCAGCACCGCGGCCATCAGCAGACCGAGGCTGTAGATGTCGGACCGGCCGGTAATCTCGCCGCCGAAATCCCCGAGTTGCTCGGGCGAAACGAAATTGTATTTTCCGGCGAACTTGCCGCCGAGCAACGTGCCGCCGCCGACATTGGCGGATTTGGCGATGCCGAAGTCGATGATCTTCGCCTTTTCCACCTTGCCGCCAGGCAGGATGACGTTGTCGGGCGAGAGGTCCCGGTGGACGACGCCGGCGGCATGCGCCGCCGAGAGGCCGGACGCGATGCGCGCCACCAGCCGGCGCACCGTCCCGGCTTCCATCGGCCCCCTGGCGATGACATCGGCGAGCGATACGCCGTCGACATACTCCATCGCCAGATAGGGGCGGCCGATAGCCGGGTCGATGGTGAACACGTAGTAACGTACGATAGCGTCGTTGGCGAGGTGGGAGAGTATGGACGCTTCCTTTCGAAACAGCGCCAGCATGGTCTTGTCCCGTGCGAATTCCGGCAGCACGATCTTGATCGCCACGGGATCGTCGGTCTGGATGTTGTGGCCGCGGTAGACCTCGCCCATGCCGCCGAACGCGATATGCTCGTCGATCTCGAAGATGCCGTTCAGCTGGGTGCCGGGCCCGACGGCCTCGGAAGCCGAAACGATGCGTGTCTTGTCGTCGGTTGACATGGATCAGTTCGGCCTCTCAGCCTTCGGGTTGCCGGAGTCGCCGGGAATGAAGGTGCCCGACGCTTTTCGGCAATGGACTACGATGCACAAAAGGAAGACGTCGCCGGCCTCTATCTGACCCTGCTCGATGTCGATCATGATCTCGGGACTGACGCCGACGGCCTTCGTGATGACGTTGCGGCGGGCCCAGGTCAGCGCCTCCTGCTGGGTGATGATGCCGTGGTCCAGCAGCTCCTGAACCTCGGTATGGTCACGCGACAGCTGGGTGATCTCACCATTCCTGACGCGATAGACGCGGCTGTCGCCGGACCAGATACAGGCGAATTGCTGATCGTAGGCAACCAGCGCAGCGACCGTGGAGCCGATGACGGCACCGTTGCGGCTCATCGAAATCTTCTGGATCTCGCGGTTGGCGCGCGCCAGCCGGTCCTCGAAACGGGCGCGAAGGTCGGGCGCCGAGCTGGCGATGCCGATCGTGCCGAGATGCTCCACTATCGCCGTGCTGGCGACCTCGCCGGCATCGTGGCCGCCCATGCCGTCCGCCACGACCCACAGGCCGAGCGACGGTTCGACCAGATACTGATCCTCGTTGATGTCCCGAACGCAGCCCTTGTCGCTGACGGCCCATGTGTCAAACCGAAAGAATCGTCCATTCATCTGTCGCGATCCGCTCAGCAGCGCTGCGTTGCATAGGTCCGGAACGTCACCATACAGCCGAACCGGGCTCTGGGCAAAAAAAGCCTTGGCAGCGCCGCCGTGGGCCGGCACGTCAGGTGACTCCTGCTTTGAGCATGCGGGTGAAGAAATACGGATCCGGCAGCCCGGGCCGCACATGCGCTACCGGCCGCCCCCCGGAGCCGCCGCCGGTCCACCAGAAGCTGCGCCCGGCGGCCGCCTGCCAGTAATCGGCTTCGAGCAGCGATCTCACCAGGTCACCGGCGGCGCTTCCGGCCTCGCCGGTCCAGATGATGCCGCCCTTGAAGATTTCGCCCGGCGGACCGGGCGGCTCCGGCTGCCCGCCCGGTTCGGCCAGTCCCGCGGTGAGCGACGCGATCTCCATCTCGGCGTCTTCGGCGAGCACCGAGAGCAGTCGCGATTCGATCTCCGCGTACCAGTCGTCGACCGGCGAAAAGACTGGCGGGACACCCTCCTGGCCGGACGCGGTGACATGCATGATGGCGAGCGGGAAGAAACGCCCGACCTTGTCGACCGACGGCATCAGCGCGCCGGCGCAGACCTGGCCGAGAATCTCCTGGCCAAGCCAGAAGCGCCAGATCGGCGCCACCAGGAACAGCTCCTCCCAGTCGCCGCCGAGCTCGTTGCGGCTGGCTGCCACCGCCGACTGCAGCCACGTCTCGAAGGGATGCAGTACGGCATTCGGGATGCCAAGCGCGACGAAATCACGCTTTTGCGGAAGCTTGCCGAAAAGACCGTAAGCCACGTCAGCCTCTTTTTCCCGCTTCGCTTCCGGATCGGGGCCCCTCTCAGACCCCCGACGGACAATTGAACTCGGAAAGCGCCCTCAGGAAGAACGGATTCGACACCGAGCCGACCTGGATCGTGTAGGTCACGTCGCGGCCGCCGATCACGAACCGTGCCCTGATGTCGTCGCCGGCCCGCGACACCGAGCCCGCATCGAGCAGCCGCATGAACGCCCAGGGGCCGTTGACCGAGACCGTCGAGGCGCGGCCGGGCAGTTCGGGCGTCAGGCTGATCGATACCGAGCCGGAGCCCATGCTGCCCGGCCACTGGATGGAGCCGGGAACGCTGCCGACCTGCTGCGTCTGGATAACCTGTCCGTTGATGTTGAGCAGCGCCATCTCGGCTGCCCCGTGCAGGGCGAAATGGCTTATCGCCACGTTGACGTTCGGCATCGTGCCGCCTTGCGGGAAGAAGGCGTCGCGAATTTCGGCCGCCCGCTGGAAGTCGCGCAGCGCCGTCTTCGACAGTTCCCGTCCGAGCCGCGTCTCCTGCTTCCAGACCCAGGTCTTGCCGCTCATGTCGACCATGGGCGCGAGGTTCTGCGCAAAGAACTGGTCGATGATGCCGTTCGGCGCGAACAGCCGCGCGAAATCGCTCATCGGCACGTCGCGATCGCTGTTCCTCGCGAACGGATAGCGGTTGGCGATCACCTGCTGGCAGGTGCGGGTGACCGTTGAGGCGATCATCTGGTTGAGCTGGGCGATCGAGGTGTTGGCCGCATCGCCCTCGAAATCGTCAACGGCGGCACTGACCATGCGCGCCAGCGGCCGCGGCAGCCGCGAGGCATTGGCCCGGAGATTGACGACCTGGACCTGAAGGTTGGCATTGGCGCGCTCGGTCTGCGACGGATTGGTCGCCGCCAGCACCAGGCTCTGGTAGACCTCATAGAAATTCTGGATCAGCGTGTCGATCGGCCGCCGTCCAGGCTCGCCGTCGAGCAGCACATGATAGGGCTTGAACTGGGCTTCCACGTTGAGGCCGGGAATGGTGCGCGCACCCGAGGGTCCGCCGCCGAACGCGCTGCCGGCGCGCGCCTGGGATTTGCGGATCGCCAGGTCGATGCCGATGCGGGCAAGACCGCCCTGGCGGTCGCTTAAGCGCTTCACGACAAGGGCGGCGGCTTCCCCGGCGGCCCCCTTGGCGTCTCCGGCAACCGCTTCCGGCGAAAGTTCGGGCTCGTCGCCCGCTTCCATGTCCCTGGTCAGCGCGGTCTCGTAGCGGACAGCCTCGAACAGCAGCCTGATTGGCGAGGTCGGCGACGAAGCCGCCGACAACCCGATGTATTGCGGCTTGTCCGCCGACATCGGCTTCAGCTTGATGTTGTCGAGAACCTTGTTCCATTCGTCGACGAAATCCTTCGAATAGCGGTCGAGCAGTGTTGGGCCGAGCCGGCCGAACTGCTCCTCGACGGCGTTCTGTTCGCCGAACTCGCCCATCACCCACTGTTCGCTCGCCAGCTTTTCCGCCACCGCGGCAAGCTGGTCGAGGAAGAAGTCGTGGAAGCCGGCATAGGTATAGAGGCCAGGCACGACCAGAGTGCCAAGCTCCGAGCCGTCGACGGTCTCGAACACCATGCCGGCGTCGGGGCCGGCCCGCGCGGCCACCTGGAAGTCCTCGATTTCAGCGGAATAGGCGGCGGTCCTGATCAGCGCATAGGCCTGGTCGGCCATGTTCATGCGCGCCAGCGAACGCTGCGCCGACTCCACCAGGGGGCCGTTGAGCTCGAAGCTCGGCCGCTTGGCGACGTCGAGTTCCAGCATGGCGCGCAGATGCTCTTCGAGGTCGAGGCGACCCTGCCGGTTGTTCGGCCCCGGATAGAGGTTCTCCTCCCAGTCGCTGCGCATCCAGGCGACGATCAGTTCCCGATCCACCTTCGGCGCCTTTCCACCCAGCATGAGATAGACTTTGAGCGCTTCGTACACGACGGTCGGGTCGTTCATCGACGCCTCGATCTGCCGCTCCAGCCTGAGGATGAGACGGGAACGGAACATCCTCTCGAGAGCCTGGCGGTAGCTCGTCTGCGACGCCGAGACGAGGCGTGCCCGCTGGCTGAGGCCGAAGGTTTCCCGAACTGGCGTCGGTTCCTCGCGCGTCTGGTAGCCGACGGGCATATGGCGCAGCTGGTGCAGAATCCCGACTACGTTCTCGAGATCGGTGTCGGAGATGGTCGAAGCCTTCAGCTGCGCGTCGGCGTTGACGCGGTATTCGTTCATGGCGTTGTCGGTGGCGGTGATCAGCGTCTTGTTGTTGAAATAGCTCCACCCCCAGGCGCCGAGCACCAGGGCGGTCACGATGCCGGTCGCCGCCATGGCGCCGTAGCGCAATATGCTGGCGCGCCGCACCGCGGCGCGGTCGAAGGAGACCCAGCCGGCTTCGGCGAAGATGACCTTTGTCAGCAGTTCGTTCAGAAAAAAGCTTTTCCCGCCCCCGGACATGTGGCGCGCGCCGCTGCCGGCGCCGAAGCTGCGATCCATGGCGCCGAGAACCTGGTCGATCGGCGTGCCTTCCTGCGTTCCCGACGAAAAATAGAAGCCGCGCAGGTTGGCATTCGCCTGGTAGCGCGTCGGCTCGAAGATCCTGTTCAGGAAATCGGCGACGCGGTCCCTGAGGCTGGCGAACTGCGCCGGGAAGCCGAAGATCGCGATGCGCGAAATGCCGTCCGGCTCCTCGTGAAGGCGGTCCGTCAACTCTTCCGTCAGCCGCTTCACCAGCGCATCGAACTCGGCGGGAACTTCGGCCACCATGTTCTTGCGGCGGTCGGTCGTCTGGAAGGTGGCTCCCCAGACCTTGCGGCGGCGGCTTTCCGTGAAATTCCCGAAATATTCGGCGAAGCCGGCGATCAGGTCGGCCTTGGTGAACAGCGCATAGACGGGAAAATCCACCTTCAGCTCGTGATGCATCTCCAGCAGCCGCTTGCGGATGGCGGTGGTGTGGGCGGCGAGCTCGGCGCCGTCCAGCTTCATGATGTCCTCGAGGCTGATGGCGAGGATGACGCCGTTGATCGGCTGCTTCGGGCGGGTCGTCTTCAGGAGAGTGAGGAACGACAGCCAGCTCTTCTTGTCGGCTTCGGCTTCCGAATCCTGCGTGGTGTAGCGTCCGGCGGTGTCGATCAGCACCGCCTCCTCGGTGAACCACCAGTCGCAATACCTTGTCCCGCCGACGCCGGCGATCGAGGCGCCGCCGTCCGCGCCGGCCAGCGGGAATTTCAGCCCCGACTTGATCAGCGCCGTCGTCTTGCCCGCGCCGGGCGGGCCGACGATGATGTACCAGGGAAGCTCGTAGAGGAAATTGTTCTTGCCGCTGGAGCGCTTCAGCGTCTCGAGCGCTTCCTGCATGCGCTCGGCAAGCACCTTGCCGTCGCCCTGGTTCTCCTCGTTCTGTACCAGGGCCGCCTCGAGCGCCCTCGCCGCCCGGCGCCGGCGCCAGTAGCGGAAGCCCTGGACGATGCAGACGATCGCCGAAACGATGCCGATGATCGTCAGGCGGACCCAGACCGGATCGAGGGGCCGGGTCTCGCCGAAGCCGATCAGCGGGCCGGCGAACCACACGGCCAGCCCGAAGGCGACCAGGCCGATCGCCCAGGCAATCCGGATCAGCCATTTCCTGAGCGAGGAGCCGAACACGTCGCTCATCGAAGCGTTTCCTCGCGCGGGATCATGATCTCGACGCGCCGGTTCAGCGCCCTGCCCTGCGCCGTCTTGTTGTCGGCGATCGGCTCGTCTTCCCCCCTGCCCTCGACGACCAGACGGGTGGGGTCGGACAGCGCCTCCCGGATCACCGCCTCGACGGACTTGGCGCGCGCCACCGACAGGTCGAAATTGGACTTGAACGGACCCGAAGCGCGCGGCTTGACGTTGTCGGTATGGCCGATGACGTTGATCGGCCCCGGCTCGGGCTCGAGCGCCTCGGCAATGCGCCTGGCCACGGGGATGAATTCCTTCTTCACGTCGGCCTTGCCCGAGGCAAACAGGATGAGATTGTCCACCCGCACCACGATCTGCTCGCCGAGCGGCTCGACGGCGACGCCGCCTGCGGCGATCTCGGGCGCCAGGGCCGCCCTGATGCGTTCGAGCTGCGTGGAGTCGTTAGCGGGGGCGGCATAGGGCTGGAAGGCGGCGCGCTCGATGGTGATCTGGTCGCCTGGATGCAGCGCAATCAGCCGCTCGGCCAGCATGTTGGCGTCATTGCTGAGCAAGAAGCGCAGGAGGAGATAGACTCCGACGAGGCCGAGCGCCGCCAGCGAGGCGATCGCCCAGACGGGGATCCTGGCGCCGAGATCGCGCATCATCATCGACATGCCGCGCCAGCGCGGCGAGATGTCGTCGTCGCTGCGCGCCTTGAGGTGGCGCAGCGTCTGGTAGACGTCGCGCCGCACCCGCTGCAGTTCCGTGTCGCCGCCGGCCGCGCCCCGGTACTGACCCTCGAAGCCGAGCGACAGGCAGGCATGCATGAGTTCGAGAAGATCGTATCGCGGCGCCGGGTTGGCGAGAATCTTGTTCAGTTCCTCGAAGAAGCCGACACCCGAGGTCCGCACCTGGAAGAAGCGCGCCAGCATCGAATATTGCATCCAGACGTGGCGGTCGGCGCCGGGAAGGTTCTGCACGATGTCGTCGGCGGTGCCGCACAGCGCGTATTTCGCGATCTGGGTGTCTTCCCGGGACACTCCGGCCTCCTGGATCTTCTTTTCGAATTCGACGATCGCCTCGGCGACGTGGTTCATCAGCGGCACCGCCTGCATCTCGACGATCAGCAGGCGAAGGCGGCCGAGCAGGATGAGGAGCGGCGCCGCCGCCGCGGTGATGGGATTTGCGGCGGCGAACTGGCCCGCATCGCGCGCGTTGAGGGCAACCTCCAGGGGGATCTTGCGGGCAGGCTCCGGCGGCGCATCCCGCCGCGCCTCTGGGAAGAAGGCGTTGCGTGCCGCCTCGCCGCCTCCGATCATCCACGGTTCGGGAGGTGGCGCCGGCATGCCAAGCCCGCTGCGCTGCGGGGCGGCCGCACCGGTCCCGAGCGGCGAGATGACGGTCGCGCCGGGGGTGGGCAGGGGCTGGATCCGCGGAGGCGGCCCCGGCATCGGAGCCGGGATGGGCGCAGGCATGGGGCGCGCCTGGTCGGGCCGGAAGACGCCGCCCGGGTTCGGCCGGATGACCGTCTTGCCGCCTGATCCGAAAGGATCGTCCTTGCCGCTCATCTCCGGTCTTCCATGATCGCCCACAGGTCGAGCTGCAGGCCGGGCCAGTCACCGGCAAAATGCAGGCCCATCGAGGACGCGACGCTGAATTCCGGCCACAGGGCCGATGATTTGTCGAGATAGAAATAGACGTGGTCAGAGATTGCCCGGATCTGGCGGGGCGGCGTCGGCATGTGCACGAGCTCGATTCCCGGCAGGTGAGTCTGAACGATCTCGCTCATCTTGGTGTTGGGACCGACCTTGCAGAGCGCCGGGAACTGCTGCTGGATCTGTGTCAGCGGCTTCGAGGCTGCGACCTCGATGACGAAGGTGGCGTTGCGGAAGAGCGTGCGGTCCGAAACCGCGGCGAGATACGCGTTGGGCGCCCGCTCCACCAGATCGAGCCGGATTGCCCGGCCGATGTCGAGCGACAGCAGCCGCTGGATGTCGGCCAGCACCGGCTCGAACACGGTCTCGAGCGCGTCCTGGTCGTAAGGTGCATAGTCGGGAGCGAGCCGTTTGGGCGAAAAGGTCCACAATTCACCGGAAATCCGCAGCAGTTCCTCGTAGAGAGCCACCGGGTGCACGAATTTCGAGCTCCGCATGTGCTTCAATATGTTGATTTCGCGGTTCAGCATCTGCAGCATGAAGTAGTCGAACGTCTGCAGGCCGCCGCCGGAACTCGGATCGGCCGCATATCGCGACAGCGTCTCGAGCTTGGTGTCGACCCAGCCGATGACCCGCTCGATCCAGCCCGCCACCACCGGATGCGCCTGGCTGACCAGCACCGGCGGCGCGAACGTCTCGTCGAAGACGATGGTCTTGTCGCGGACTTCGAGAATGCGGGCGATCTTCAGGCAGTGCGATCCGGGCTTCGGCGTCTTGCGGATTTCGAAGGTGGCGCGCGGATGGGCGACCTCGATCTCCTGCTCGACATGCATGATGGAGGCCGAATCGACGATGGTCTCGAGGTCGCGCACGTAGCGGCTGCCGCTCGTGGCCTCGGGCATGTCGACCTCGCGTCCGTTGACCGTCGCAGCCGGCATCGTAAGCCAGACGATCTGCTTGTCGGCTCCTTCCGGCACGTCGACCGGCTGCGGCAGCGGGCTCGATCCCGGCATGTCGAACGGCGTGCCGTCCTGGAATACGCCGCTGGCGCGACGCAGCGCGAACTTGTTCTGCTGGGCGATGTCGCGGTCGATCTCGAGTTGCGAGAACCCCCAGGGATAGGGGCTGACATGGCGCACCCTGTTTTCGATGGTCCGCTCGAGATAGCGGTCGTTCTGCTGCAGATGATGCTGCCGCAGGAAGAGGCCCTCCGACCATGCGACCTTGCTGTACCACGACATGTCCTGCACCCGCCTTCGCCGGGAAGCGGCAGGCCCGGTCCGGACCGCCCCCCCGGGCTCCCGGAATGGTAGTTCAACCAACAGGTAAAATAAACCGTCAAGAACTCAGGCCCCCCGGAAGAGTGTCCGCGCAATATCATGCGGGGTGGCTCGGCAACTGACCGGTATGCTCTCAGCAGGCCATTGTCGTACCACCAGGGCGCCTGGCGCTCTCGCTGGTAACACGACCCCAACGCCCCATCACGCCGGATCGCCTCGGCGGTCAGATCTTGGCGAGCGCCGTGGTGAAGCCGTTGAGCGACAGCTGGAAGTTGACCTCATCGCCGGAAGCGGCCTTGACCAGCACGTTGAGAATCGTGCCTTTCTTCATGGCGGCGATCATGCCGGCGTCCAGGGGAACGGACGCATAGGAGCCGTTCTGGTCGGCCGTGGTGATGACATGGTGGGCCCGGGTCCCGTCGTCGATCCAGACCTGCACGCCTTCCGGCAGGTTGAGCCCGTGCGGCAGGCTGAGACGCGCAACGTAGCCGGATGCGGCCCTCGAGATGGCGACCGACAGCACCCGCTGGCCGGTATTCTTGGCGATCAGCCCCTGGGTCATCGCGCAGACCAGATCGCCTGCCGTCCCCTGGCCGCTGCAGGCGATCGTCCAGGGCTGCGGGTTGGGCGGCGCGGGAGCCGCCTCGTCGGCGGGCTTGTCCACGTCCTGGGCCCCGGCGTGAATGGTCGGCCATGCGGCAGCGGCCAGCGCTGCCGCAAACGCCCCCGAGAGGAGGGCGGCATGCCAGCGGCGGCCGCGGAACATGCCGATCGGCGATTTCCGCACGATCGCTCCTAGAACTGCAGGCGCAGCTGGCCGGTGAGGCGGCCGCCCAGCACGCGGTCGGAGAAGATGAGGTCGCCGCGGATGCCGGCCGACAGTTCGCGCAGGCCCGCACCCCCGTCCTCGAGGATGGACCTGTAGTTCAGGCCGACACTCAGCTCGCCGAAAGTCCCCAGATTGTCGGTCGTGCTCAGAATGCCGCCCGGGTTGGCGTCGTCCGTGTACGTCACCTCCTGGTCGTCGCCGAAATCGCTGTAGATGGTTGCGGTGACGAAGGGCTGGATCGCCGAGGTCTCGCTGGGCAGGATGATCGTCCTGGCGAAAGCCACACTGGCGAAGCCGACGACACTGTCGAGGTCGTGGAAGGTCAGAAGCCCGTTTGCCGACGCCAGGGGGATCGCGTCCGTCTTGGTGTGCGACCAGGCGAAGCCGGCCGAAGGCACCAGCGCATACTCGTTGAAGGTGAAGGCGTAACCGGCGGAGCCGCTGACCGTCAGCCGCTCGCTGTCGGGCTCCTGGCCGACGACGTAGTTGGTCGGCACACCGCCGACGATGCTGAAGGAATTTATCTGGAAGGAGGTCTCGTCGTAGGTGACCTGCAGGTCGCTGAAGAAGCTGCCCTTCAGATAGGTGGCGTAGACCCCGAAATAGCGCGAGTCGAACTCGTTTTCGGAGATCAGCGTGGAGCCCGCCGGCGGCACCGGCTGGTTCTGCTTCGAACTGCCGGAGTTCACACCGCCAAGCAGGCCGACATTGATCGACGCGCCGGAGTCGCCGAGGTTGAAGCAGCCGAAATCGACACCGATCTGCGCGCCGGCATAGGTGAGGTCGATCTCGGTCACCATTGGCGTCGAGGCGGAGCTCGTCGTGGTGGTCTCCGCGGAGGCGCCGCCGCCGAACAGGCGGCCGTAGCCGCCGGGCGCGCAGGTGTTGGCCTCGACGTCCACCGGCGAGCTCACGAAAGCGCTGGTCGGCCGGTTCACGGCGGTGTTGATCAGCGCCTGGGCGGACGATATGC
>JAJFMR010000468.1 GCA_020696915.1 Rhizobiaceae bacterium
GTCCCCGCCAGCCTCCGACCCTGCGGGAACGCGGGAGAAGAGAACCACATGGCGGCTTGCCTCAGTGGAGGGGGCGGGGCATGTCGCGCGGCCGGACCCCGCGTCGCCGATGGACAGGGATGCGAAGCTGTGCTTGTCGTTGCAGCACAAGGCTGCGTGCCGGCTGGAGGAGGGTGCTGAGCGGTGCAGGGCTGGGTCATCGTCATCATCGCGCTCGCCTATGTGACGCTGCTCTTCGCGATCGCCAGCGTCGGCGACCGCCGTTCGGTGGCGATTGGAGCGGGCAGGGCCCGGCCGTTCATCTATGCGCTCAGCCTCGCGATCTATTGCACCTCATGGACATTCTTCGGCTCGGTCGGTCTGGCCACCGAACGGGGTCCGGAATACCTCGCCATCTATGTCGGGCCGATCCTCGTCTTTCTCTTCGGCCTGCCGCTGCTCAGGCGGACCATTCGGCTCGCCAAGGCCGAGAAGATCACCTCGATTGCCGATTTTCTCGCCGCCCGCTACGGCAAGAGCCTGACCGTGGCGGCGATCGCCACGCTCATCGCGGTGGTCGGCGCCGTGCCCTACATTGCGCTGCAGCTCAAGGCAATCGCCGGATCGGTCAGCCTGATGGTCGAGCATTACAGCGGCTCGCCGCCGCGCTTCGATCCCTTCGTCAGCGACATCTCGCTGATCATCGCCGGGCTGCTTGCACTGTTCGCCGTGCTCTTCGGGACGCGGCACGCCGATGCGACCGAGCATCAGGACGGCCTCGTCCTCGCCGTCGCGGTCGAATCGGTCGTCAAGCTTGCCGCCTTCCTGTCGGTCGGCATCTTCGTCACCTTCTTCCTTTTCGGCGGCCCGCAGGATCTCGTGCGGGAACTCGCCGCCAACCCCGGCGTCGACGCGGCGCTCGGCTATCCGACGTCGCTGGCCACCTGGCTGGTGCTGACGACGATCTCGGGCTTCGCCATCATCATGCTGCCGCGCCAGTTCTTCGTCATGATCGTCGAGAACCGTTCCGAATCCGAGCTCGGCACCGCGAGCTGGGTGTTCCCGCTCTATCTCGTGGCGATCAATCTGTTCGTGCTGCCGATCGCGCTTGCCGGGCTGACACGGGTCGGCGCCGCGACGAGCAGCGATCTCTACGTGCTGTCGCTGCCGCTGCTTGGCGGCCATGATGTCCTCGCCATGGCGGCCTTTCTCGGCGGCCTGTCGGCCGCCACCGCCATGGTGATCGTCGCCAGCGTCGCGCTCTCCATCATGATTTCCAACGATCTGGTCATCCCGCTTTTCGTGCGACGGCTGCAGAAATCGGAATCCTCCGCGAGCGGCGACTGGTCGAGCCTCATTTTGAACGTCAGGCGCGTATCGATCTTCGTCATCCTGTTCGTGGCGTTCCTCTATTACAGAGAAAGCACCTACAACACGCGTCTCGCATCGATCGGGCTGATGTCGTTCGCTGCGGTCGCGCAGTTCCCGTTCGGAATTGCCCAGTTGCGGCCGCAAGCACTGTTCGGCACCGAGGCAGAACCGCTCAACCACGGCGTGATGTGGAGCCTGTCGATAAACCTGCTGTTCTTCGTGCTGGGCTCGCTGTCGCGGGCCTCGGTGCCGCTGGAGCGCATACAGGCTTCGATCTTCGTGCCGCGCGACGCCGGGCCGATGCCGAGCCTGAAGCGGTTCCGCACGGCGATCACAGTCAACGACCTGAAGGACACGATCGCCCGCTATCTCGGCGTCGAGCGCACCGAGCGATCGTTCCAGACGTTCGAGGCAAGCAGCAGCGGCGGCAGGCTCGCCGGCAGCGAGCCGGCGGGCATGGACGTGATCCGCTTCTCCGAGCAGCTGCTGGCAAGCGCCGTTGGCTCGTCTTCCGCGCGGCTGATCCTCTCGCTCAAGTTCAAGCGCGGCGACAACGCCTCCAGGGATGCTTTCCGCCTGCTCGACGACGCTACCGAGGCACTGCAGCACAATCGCGACCTCCTGCAGATCGCGCTCGACCAGATGGAGCAGGGGATCACCGTTTTCGACCAGGATCTCCGCCTCACCTGCTGGAACCGGCAGTATCGCGCCTTGTTCGAGTTGCCTGACGAAATGGGCCAGGTCGGCGTCTCGCTGGACCAGATCCTGACGTTTCTCGTGCAGCGCGGCGACATTGCTCCGGAGGCGAGGTGGGCAGCCTTGGACAGGCTGACCAGCGCTTTCGGGAGTCCCTGGCAGATGGAGCTCGCGAAAAGCGGGCGCACGATCGAACTCCGATCCAACCCGATGCCCGACGGCGGCATCGTCGCAACCTATGCCGACGTGTCGGCTCGCGTCGAGGCCGATCTGGCGCTGAAGCGCGCCAACGAGTCGCTGGAGCAGCGCGTGCAGCAGCGCACTGCGGAACTGACGCGCGTCAACGAGGAGCTGGCCCAGGCTCAGATGCTTGCCGAGGAGGCCAATCTGGGCAAGACCCGGTTCCTCGCTGCGGCCGGCCACGATATCCTGCAGCCGCTCAACGCCGCGCGTCTCTATTGCGCCTCGCTGATGGAGCGGACCCGGAGGGGAGGTGCAAGGGACGCAGCGGCCAACATCGAGTCCTCGCTGGAATCGGTGGAAACCATACTCGGCGCCGTGCTCGACATTTCGCGCCTCGACGCCGGCGCCATGAAGCCGGCGGACACGGTGTTCAGGCTGGACGGGCTGCTCCGCCAGATCGGCACCGACTTTCTGCCGATGGCGGCGGCCAAGAACCTGGCGCTCATCATCGTGCCGTCGTCGGTCACCGTGTGCACCGATCGCAACCTCTTGCGCAGGCTGATCCAGAACCTCGTCTCCAACGCCATCAAGTATACGCGCCGAGGTCGAGTGCTGGTGGGCGTCCGCAGGCGCGGCGAGCTTTGCGAGATACAGGTCTTCGATACCGGAATCGGCATCCCGCGCGACAAACTCGGTTCGGTGTTCGGCGAGTTTACCCGGCTCGAGGAGGGCGCCCGCGAAGCCGAGGGCCTGGGGCTCGGCCTTTCGATCGTCGACCGCATCGCGCGGGTGCTGAGGCTGGAATTGCAAGTCGATTCGGGACGCGGAAAGGGCTCCCGCTTTTCGGTGATCCTGCCGGTTGCGCAAGCCGACGTGCCGGCACTTCCGGAAAGGCGGAGGTCGCAACTCGATCCCGTGGCCTCACTCTACGGCACGGTGGTGCTGTGCATAGACAACGAGCTTCGCATCCTCGAAGGCATGCGGCTGCTGCTCGAGGGCTGGGGCTGCACCGTTACGTTATGTCGTGATCAGGCATCCGCTGCTTCGTGCGGCGTCCGCCCCGACATCGTCCTGGCCGACTATCATCTTGACGGGGAAAACGGCTTCGATGCGATACGCACCCTGAAGAAGATCCACGGTTTCGCCACTCCGGCGATCCTGATCACCGCCGACCGCTCCGGCGAGGTCCGCCAGGCCGCCGAACTGATGGAGGTGCCGGTGATCAACAAACCCTTGAAGCCGGCCGTCCTGCGATCGATGATGACCAGGCTGCGCCGCATGACGCCGGCGGCGGCGGAGTGAAGGCGGCCAGGCGCGGCTGGGCAATTGCGACCATGTTGCGGCCAGTGGTCGCCGGGCGTCTTCCGGTGCGGTTCTCTTGCGGCCGACTGGCGTTTATTCGGCGGCTTGCCGGGGCTCTGCCGCAGTCTCCTGGAAAACGGCGTCCTCCGGGATGCCGAGCGCGGCGGCGATGCGCCGAATACGGCCTGGATCGGCGTCGTTGCCGACTTCGACCTGGGTGATCTCGTCGGCGGTCAGGCCGCACGCCACCGCCAGATCCTCGATGCTGTAGCCGATCGATTCGCGAGCTGCCCGGGCAAGGCTCACTCCGGCGGCGACGGCCCCGGCGATCGCGGCCGGAAGGGTGTTGCTTCTCGCTTGGTCGGGCATGTTGTCTCCGTTTCTGTCCATAGGTCGTCGCCGTCAATTCCGGAAAGTCGATGCACGGTGATCGGCCGTCACGCGAAATGGTTTCCGAACAAGGAAACGTCGCCTGTCCCCCAACACCTGTCCCCGAACACCTGTCTCAAAGCCCTTTCCCCCGCCCGCGGGCGCCGCTGACCGGGCCCGGCGGCGTCTTCCGCATCCGGCGCGCAGGAACTGTTCCACATACAAGCGAAGCTTACGCACCGCAAGCCGGTCGAGGGCCCCGATCGAT
>JAJFMR010000469.1 GCA_020696915.1 Rhizobiaceae bacterium
TGATTTGCGCGCCAGACTTTTGTAACACTAGAAGACCGCTTTCGCCCTCTGTCAGGCCTAAAGCCGATAGTCCCCTTCCCAACAGGTCGAGGCATTCCGGGGACGCGAGCGAGGAAGCGGCAACTCACGACCCCATCTCGGCCATTCAGAGGCACGTCAGCGACTACCTCAAACCTGCCCTTGCTTCCGCTTCCACTGTTGGCAATTCTGGGGCGGTGAACGAACCCGCTGCGCGGGATGGGCGCCTGCGGTTGAGGTAGAGGGCACAGGCCGGGCGTCCCGCTTGCGTTGAGGGTCGTCGGGCAGCGGCAGAGCATGGCGGGCTTCTTCAACAAGGAGCCTGACCATGACCCATCCCGTTCTGGACGCCCCGATCAGCCCGCTGCGCCAGCGACTGATCGACGACATGAACCTGCGGCGTTTCTCACGGGAGACGCAGCGCAACTATCTCCGCGACATTGGACGTCTGGCGACATTCCTTGGGCGATCACCAGACACGGCGACCGCTGACGACCTGCGCCGGTTCCAGATCGAGCAGCAGGAGGACGGCGTTCCGGTTCCGACCATGAACAGCATCGTGTCGGCACTGCGCTTCTTCTTCACCCACACGCTCGACCGGCCGGACCTGGCACGCAGGCTCGTCCGGCTGGCGCATCCGCGCAAGCTGCCCGTGGTGCTCAGCCGCGACGAGGTTGCCCGGCTGCTCAACGGCACGACCTGTCTCAAGCACCAGGCCGCATTGTCGGTCGCCTATGGCGCGGGCCTGCGCGTCGCGGAGGTGTCGATGCTAAAGGTCGCCGATGTTGACAGCGAGCGTATGCTGCTGCGGGTCGAACGTGGCAAAGGCGGGCGCTATCGCAACGCCATGCTCTCGGAGGACCTGCTGACTCTTCTGCGGCAGTGGTGGAGGGTCGGTCGGCAGCAGGGCGTGATGCACCGCGACGGCTGGCTGTTCCCGGGACAGCACGCGATGAAGCCGATCAGCACGCGGCAGCTCTATCGTATCGTCGTCGAGGCGGCGCAGGCCGCCGACATCGCCAAGCGGGTCGGGCCGCACACGCTGCGCCACAGCTTCGCGACCCACCTTCTGGAGGACGGCACCGACATCCGGGTCATCCAGGTCCTGCTCGGGCATGCCAAGCTCAACAACACGGCCCTCTACGCCAAGGTTGCGACCAGGACGGTGAGAACCGTCACGAGCCCTCTCGACAAGCTCGGCCTGTTCAAGCCGGGAGAGAGTTTGCCCAACGGCTGAGCCGTGCGCGCCTCGATCGAGGTCGCCGACATCTTCCGTGCTGCCGGGCCCGCCTACCGGGTCGCCCATGCAGGTCACCTGAGCCTCGATCAGCTCAAGGTCATGTCGGCGATCGAGCGTTGCCGCACTGCGGCCCTCGGCGGTCATGTCGAGGCCTGCGAGGACTGCGGCCAATGGCGCATCGCCTACAACTCCTGTCGCAACCGGCACTGCCCGAGGTGCCAGGGTGCGGCCGCGCGGACATGGCTTGCCGAGCGCGAAGCCGACCTGCTGCCGGTCGGCTACTTCCATGTCGTCTTCACGCTGCCTGCCGAGGTCGCTGTCGTCGCCTTCCACAACAAGGCGCTCGTCTACGACCTGCTGTTCAAGGCGGCGTCGGAGACGATGCTGACCATCGCGGCTGATCGCAAGCACCTCGGCGCGCGCATCGGCATCACCGCCGTGCTCCACACCTGGGGATCGGCGATGACGCACCATCCGCATGTCCACATGATCGTGCCGGGCGGCGGCATCGCGCCAGATATACGCCGATGGATATCGTCGCGTCCGGCCTTCCTGCTCCCGGTACGCGTGCTCGGGAAGCTGTTCCGACGGCTGTTCCTCACCCGGCTGGTAGCTCTCCACGATGCCGGCCGGCTCGCTTTCTTCGGGTCGATCGCACACCTCGCCGACCGCCGAGCATTCCTGCGCCACCTGACGCCGATCCGGAAGAAGCGCTGGGTGGTCTACGCCAAGGCGCCGTTCGCCGGGCCGGAGGCCGTGCTTGCGTACCTGTCGCGCTACACCCACCGGGTGGCGATCTCGAACAGCCGCCTGATCGCCTTCGACCAGAGCGGCGTCACCTTCCGCTACAAAGACTACCGCCGCGACGGGGCCGACCGCCAGCAGGTCACGAAGCTCGCGACCGACGAGTTCATCCGCCGCTTCCTGCTGCATGTCCTGCCGCGCGGCTTCCACCGCATCCGGCACTACGGCCTGCTCGCCGGCTCCGCCCGCAAGGCCAGTCTCGCGCTTGCGCGCGAACTGCTGGACGTCGCCGCGCCGCCCGATGACACACCAGGCGAACCGGAAGACTTCCGGCCGCCATGCCCCTGCTGTGGTGGACGCATGATCGTCATCGAGGTGTTCGAACGGTGGAGGCAGCCCCGCGGACCGCCGCACGCAACGGCGGCGAACCGGGAGAACGCCCCATGACCCGGCACGGCATCATCCAGCGTTCAACTGCAGGCTATCGGCCTCCGGTAACGGATCCACGCGCGTCCATGGCGATTGCTGACGCCAACAGGCGCCCGTCCGGACCAGCTCCGGGCCGCCAACCCCGCGCGGAGGCGCAACGAAGCGGTCGTTCCGCATCCAGCCCGGCGCTTCCCGACGGCGGTCGCGCCACCCCCGACATCAGCCGAAACTCGAAATCCCCATAGGCATCGACTGTGGCCCGCGGGTTCCTTCCTCGGGGACTTTCGTACGCCTGCCAGCGCCCGAAACTCTTCACGGAAGTTGACGGTCTGCTTTTGGTGCAGCGACCCAAGTCAGTTCTTGTGAGAGCCGACGTCATCTTGTTCTAGGGCCTGCCGACCATCCTCCGGGCACTTCCGGCGGTGGGGATATGGGG
>JAJFMR010000470.1 GCA_020696915.1 Rhizobiaceae bacterium
CTCGTCGGACTGCGCCAGGCGACGCCACCCGAAGCGGCAAGCCTGAAGGAGTCGCGGGCAACCGTGTTCACCATGGCCGACATCGATGCGATGAGCATGCGCGACGTCATGCGCGAGGCGATCCGCATCGTGACGACTGGCACGCTGGGTTTCCATGTCAGCTATTCGCCGAGCGCGACGGAGATCCCAGGGTGGCCCGGGGGCTCGGGCGGTATCACCGTGCGCGAAACGCACCAGGCGATGGAAGCGATCGCACTCGACGGCAACATGATCTCGATGGATGTCTCGGGGTTGAGGCCGACGCTCGACGAACGGGTCGCGGCCGAAGCGGTGAGCTTTGTCATGTCCGCCTTCGGCAAGCGGATTCTATAGAAAGTCGCCTGGCGAGTGACCGGATCAACTCACGATCGGCCTCGCCGACGGCCGGCCGGAACATCCGCGTTCAGCCGGGGAGGCCGGCAAGCCCATAGAACAGAGCGGCAATTGCCGCTGTCATGGGAATGGTGATTATCCACGCGACCACTATGTTGCCGGCGATCCCCCAGCGCACGGCCGAAAGGCGGCGTGCCGATCCGACCCCGATGATCGCACCCGTGATCGTGTGCGTCGTCGAGACCGGAATGCCGAGCCAGGTTGCGCCAAACAGCGTGATGGCGCCCCCCGTCTCGGCACAGAAGCCCTGCATGGGATTGAGCCGCGTTATCTTGGAGCCCATCGTGTGCACGATGCGCCATCCGCCGAGCAGCGTGCCGAGGGCGAGCACCAGCTGGCACGAAATCACCACCCAGAAGGGAACGTAGAACTCGGGCCCGAGGAGCCCCTGCGAGAAGAGCAGGACGGCAATGATGCCCATCGTCTTCTGTGCGTCATTGCCGCCGTGGCCCAGCGAGTAGAGCGAGGCGGAGACGAACTGCAAAACGCGAAAAGTCCTGTCGACGGCGAACGGCGTGCTCTTGACGAAGGTCCACGAGACCGCAAGCACCAGGAAAAGCGCCAGAACGAAGCCAGTCGCCGGCGACATCACGATCGCCGCGCTGGTCTTGATGAGCCCGGACCAGACTATGGCTCCGCCTCCCGCCTTGGCGACGCCTGCGCCGACAAGCCCGCCGATGAGCGCGTGAGAGCTGCTGGAGGGAATGCCGAACTGCCACGTCAGCAGGTTCCACACGATGGCCCCCATCAGTGCGGCGAACACCACCCTGGGATCGACGGTTTCGGCGCTGATGATCCCTGTCCCCAGCGTCTCGGCCACGTGCAGCCCGAAAAAGAGGAAGGCGATGAAATTGAAGAAGGCGGCCCACATTACGGCATAATGCGGCCGCAGGACCCTGGTCGAGACGATCGTGGCGATCGAGTTGGCGGCGTCGTGCAGTCCGTTCAGGAAATCGAAGAACAGGGCGACGGCGATCAGTCCGAGGAGCAGGGGGAAAGCGAGCGCCGTGTCCATTCCTCAGACGTTCTCGATGACGATGCCGCTGATCTCGTTGGCAACGTCCTCGAACCGGTCGACGACCTTTTCCAGCTGCCCGTAGATTTCGCTGCCGATCACGTAGGCCATGGGATCGGAGCGGCCGACTCTGGTGAACAGCTCCTTGAGGCCGCGATCATGCAGATCGTCGGCCTTTTCCTCTATGTGGATCATGTGTTCCGTCAGTTTGATCAGCGCCGGTGCATTCGAACTGACCCGGACCAGCAGGGGTATGGCCTGTGCGGTGAGCGTCGCCGCTTCGGCGATCACCGTTCCCATCTGCTGCATGAGCGGCTCGAAGCTGCGCTGCTCGAAAAGGATGACCGTCTTGACCATCTTGCGCATGTTGTCGATGGCATCGTCCATCGACTGGATGAGATCCTGGATATCGCCGCGGTCGAATGGCGTGACGAAACTTCTGCGCACCGCGAGCAGAACCTGCCGGGTCACTTCATCGGCCTGTTCTTCGAGCGCGATGATCTCGTCGCAGGCCGGGGCGACATCGCCGCCCTCGAGGAGGCGTTCGAGGGCCTGCGAGCCCAGCACCAGTTTTTCGGCGTGCTGCTCGAACAGGTCGAAGAAGCGATCCTCTCTGGGGAGAAGTCGGCGGAACCACGCCATCATCTGCTTTCCCGCTCCTTTGCCGGAGAACATCCTTGGTGCGCTTCACTGCGGGATTGAAGCTTCTCGTCGCGTGCTATCCCAGGCCGACGTGGCTGCTTGTCGCAGAGCCTACTCGAGCGACCGACCTTTCTATGGCCCGAGACAGCCGCCTCGATCAAGCCGAAGCAGTGCGCGGGAGATCGGCGGCATCGAGATCGAAGCTGACGGCGTAGCCGTGTTTGACTGCCGAGAGGGCGATCAGTTCGCCGAGTTCCCTGCCGTCCGCCGGGATGTCGGGCATTACCGTCAGCAACGCCTTCGAGGTGGCGGCAACGGAGATCAAGGAAACGCCGGGCGCCCTGCTTTCCATATATTGCTCGATCAGCGTCCGGAGACGCCGGGGATCGTACGCGATCATGCTTGCCCCCCTTCGTGGTCTTCGACCGTACTGTCGATAGACACGTTCGACGGGAGCCGCATTAACCAATGAGGCATTCGTGTCAAAATGGCAAAGCGTCGATCCGGGGCGAGACGCGCTGATGCCGTGCCAGGAGCATTCCAGAAAAAGTTGTAGCGTTTTTGCGTCCGGATTGGCGGCACACTCTAGTGGCGGCCGGCTCCCGTGGTCGGCGTCTCGTCATAGCCGCGCCGGGTCGCCTCGTCGCGCTCGCGCCGTTCCGCAGGCCCGGCGGGCCGGCGCTTCAGCAAGGCGAATGCCAGTACCGCTGCCAGCAGGACCGGCCCCAGAACCACCATCATCAGCCATAGAAAATTCATTGCGTCCATGTCGTGTTCTCCCGCAGCCGCCGTCCCTCCTGTGGACAGAACAGACCGAAATCCCATTTGTTCCGGTTGGCGAGGCCACCGCCAGGGAGCGTCGGGGGCGGCGACGAAAAGTCGGGAAAAATTAAATCGATGCCGGTATGGAACCTCATGCATCTGAAGGCGTTCGTAAAAATTACGGTCATGACGCCGGAAAGGCCGTCAGGGGGG
>JAJFMR010000471.1 GCA_020696915.1 Rhizobiaceae bacterium
TCGGCGACCAGCATGTCGACCGGACCGTCGGTCCGCGTCTGCAGGATGAACTTGCCTTCGAATTTCAGCGATGCCCCGAGCAGCACCGCGGCGACGCAAGCCTCGGCGAGCAGCCGCGCCACCGCCTCGGGATAGTCGTGCCTGCCGAGGATGGTGTCGAGCAGCGGCCCGAGCTGCACGATGCGGCCGCGCATGTCGAGCGGCCCGATTTCGAACGGCACGACATGGTCGTCGCCGGCATAGCCGAAATCGCCGAGTTTTCTTTTACGGTCCGGCAAGCGAAGTGTATCCAGCATGACAAATCTCCGGCGGGCCGCGATGCTGCCACCTGGCAGGCATGCGTCGAAGCGCCGATCTTTCGGGTGATGCGCCTGAGATAGGCGTCACACTGCAGCCGTTCAAGCGCCCAGGCACCAGGCGAGCACCGCCTTCTGGGCGTGCAGGCGGTTCTCGGCCTCGTCGAAGACCACCGAGTGTGGGCCGTCGATCACCTCGTCGGTGACTTCCTCGCCGCGGTGCGCAGGCAGGCAGTGCATGAACAGCGCGTCATGCCCGGCGCGTTTCATGAGCTCGGCATTGACCTGGTAGGGAAGAAAGACGTTGTGGCCGCGCGCCCGGTGTTCCTGGCCCATCGACACCCAGCTGTCGGTGACCACGCAATCGGCGTCGGAAACCGCTTCCTCGGCATTCCGGGTTATCGTCACCGCGCCGCCGTTTCGTTTCGACCAGTCGACGTATTTCTGGGCAGGTTCGCTGCCTTCCGGCACCGCGACGTTCAGCCTGAAGCTGAAGCGCGCGGACGCTTCGAGCAGTGAATGCAGCACGTTGTTGCCGTCGCCTGTCCACGCGAAGGTCTTTCCCACGACCGGTCCGCGGTGCTCCTCATAGGTCATGATGTCGGCCATCAGCTGGCAGGGATGGGTGTCGTCGGTCAGACCGTTGATGACCGGCACGGAGGCGTGCGCGGCGAGTTCGAGCAGCCGGTCATGCGCAGTGGTGCGGATCATGATCGCGTCGACGTAGCGCGACAGAACCCTGGCGGTGTCGGCGATCGTCTCCGAGCGCCCGAGCTGCATTTCGGCGCCGGTCAGCATGATCGTCTCGCCGCCGAGCTGCCGCATCCCGACATCGAAGGAAACGCGGGTGCGCGTCGAGGGCTTGTCGAAGATCATCGCCAGCACCTTGCCCTCCAGCGGCCTGGAGCGCTCGCCGGCCTTCAGACGTGCCTTCCGTTGCGCGGCGTCGGACAGCATCCCGCGCAGCTCTTCGGCGGAAACCGCGGAAAGGTCGGTGAAGTGGCGGATACCACCTGTCATTCTTCTGAACTCCGCGAGGTCAGCTTGCGGCGGCCACGACCGGCGGGGCCGAAGCTTGCGCGGCGCCCGCCCGGATGCGGTTCAGCGCCTCGCGGATCTCTTCGTCGCTGACGGTGAGCGGCGGCAGCAGCCGCACCACATTGTCGCCGGCCGGCACCGCCAGGAGCTGCTGGTCGCGCAGCGCCTCGGTGAGGGCCGCGTTCGGAACGCGGCATCGGATGCCGAGCAGCAGGCCCTCGCCCCGAATCTCCTCCACGACGTCCGAAAATTCGTCTTGTATTGCCGCGAGCCCCTGCTTCATCAGCAGTGACTTGCGCCGCACCTCGTCGAGGAAGCCGTCGGCGAGCACGACGTCGAGCACGGCATTGCCGACCGCCATGGCGAGCGGGTTGCCGCCGAACGTGGTGCCATGGACGCCGGCTGTCATGCCTGCCGCCGCCGCGTCCGTCGCCAGGCAGGCGCCGAGCGGGAAGCCGCCGCCGATGCCCTTTGCGATAGCCGCCAGATCGGGCGTCACGTCGGCCCATTCGTGGGCGAGGAACCTGCCGGTCCGGCCGACGCCGCACTGGACCTCGTCGAAGATCAGCAACAGTCCTTCGCGGTCGCAGATTTCGCGGAGTCGCCGCAGCGATTGCGACGGCAGCGGCCGGACGCCGCCTTCGCCCTGGATTGGCTCGATCAGGATGGCGGCGGTTTCCGGCCCGATCAGCTTCTCGGCGGCGTCGACGTCGTCGAAACCGACCTGGTCGAAGCCCTCGGCCTTCGGCCCGAAGCCTTCCAGATATTTCGGCTGGCCGCCGGCGGCGATGGTCGCCAGAGTGCGGCCGTGGAAGGCGCCCTCGAAGGTGATGGTGCGAAAGCGCTCGGGGCGGCCGCCGACGTAATGGTAGCGGCGCGCCGTCTTGATGGCGCATTCGAGCGCCTCGGCGCCCGAGTTGGTGAAGAAGACCTTGTCTGCGAAGCTGGCGGCCACCAGCCTTTCGCCGAGCCGGCGCTGCCCGGGGATCTCGTAGAGATTGGAGACGTGCCAGAGTTTTCCGGCCTGTTCGGTGAGTGCTTGGACGAGATGCGGATGGGCGTGGCCAAGCGAATTGACGGCAATGCCGGCGGCGAAATCGAGATAGCGCTTGCCGTCCCGGGCGATCAACCAGCTTCCTTCGCCCCGCTCGAAGGACAGGGGCGCCCGCGCGAAGGTTTCGTAAAGCGCAGAACCGCTCATCATATCGTCTCCGGATCCGCCTGACATTTCCGGGATCGCGGCGGCCGCAGGACGGCTCCTGGAATTGCCCGGGGCGACGGCAAAAAAATCAAAAAGCCGCCCAAGCGGCGGCAGCGACGGCCATATTCGTGTTTTCGGCAGTCAAGTCAACGGAAACGTCGCTTGCGGAGCGTCTGGCGCCCGTTGCACGAAGCCCGGTCGCCGGAAGCCGGAAAGCGGGGGAAAACCCAAAATTCCGATTCGTGTTGCATTTCGGACTCTTGTCACGGAGTCAGCCGGTAAGGTAATTTGAGACCAACAGATAACAATATCTTGTGCGGCGGACAA
>JAJFMR010000472.1 GCA_020696915.1 Rhizobiaceae bacterium
TTGCATTGGCGGCCGCCTCGCCCTGTCTCTGCCCGCCGGGGATGACGGACACGACGGCTGGATGCATCAGCGGGAAGTTGAGCGCCGCCTCGATCAGTGCCACGCCGTGGCGGCGGCAGACGGCCTCGATCCGCGTCACTTTCTCGATCACCTCGGCCGGCGCTTCCGAATAGTCGTAGAAGGCGCCGGGCCGGGGTCCGCTGGCCAGGATGCCGGAATTGTAGGGACCGCCGAGAACGATGCCGATGCCGCGCGCTACGCAGAGCGGCAGAAATGTCTCCAGGGCTTCCTGTTCCAGCAACGTGTAGCGGCCGGCCAGCAGGAAAAGATCGAAATCCCCCTGCTCGGCAAGAAGCTGCGCCGACTCCCACTCGTTGATGCCGGCGCCGATGGCTCTGACGACACCCTGTTCCCTGAGCGACAGCAGGGCCCTGTAGCCGGAACCCATGAACTCCGCCAGGCGCGCGTCGCGAGCTTCCTTTGAACCGTGCGTGAAGATGTCGAGGTCGTGGGCGAAAAGAATGTCGATGCGGTCGACCCCCAGTCGCTCAAATGATGCCTCCAGCGACCGCATCACGCCGTCATGGCTGTAATCGTACCGCTCCCGGCGCGATGGGGTGTCGAAGAACTTGCCGATGCCCGTCCGCTCGGCGGGCGCGCAGACCTCGAGGATCCGGCCGACCTTGGTCGACAGCAGATAGGCGTCCCGGCGCTTGCCGCGCAGGAAACGGTTCAGCCGGGTCTCCGAAAGCCCGAGCCCGTAGAGCGGTGCGGTGTCGAAGTAGCGGCAGCCGGTCGACCAGGCTTCGTCAAGCAGGCGCCCGGCATCGTCATCGCTGATTGCCCGGTAGAGATTGCCGAGCGGCGCCGTGCCGAAGCCCAGCTCGGTAAAGTCGAGGCCGCCATTCTGGTGCCGCTGCCAGTGCCGAATGCGCATCACGCCTCCCAATTCATGCGACCAGGGGCAGGGCGGCCCTGGAGCCCGCGCGGCATGCCGTTCCCAAGGATAGCCGCGGCGTTCCAGACGGTCACCTGTCTTTCTTCGTCGAGACTTCCTGCGACCGGACCGGCGCGATCGCGGGGCCAAAACTTTCCGGCATCTGGCGCGTTAGCGTGAAACGAAACGGACGGAGAGCATGATGGCGAGGAAAGCGACGAAGGCCGCTACGCGGAAGGCGGTGACGGGAGAGAACGGCGAGGCTGAATCAGCTGCCGCGCGGCAGCGCAGGATCCAGGCCGGGGTCGATGCCGACGACCGGCGCCGGCCGGACGGGAAGAACAAAGGCGCAGTGCAGCTCGGCGCAAGGAAGTACCCCGAGCCGCCCTTTCCCAGGCAGCACCTGCCGAAGCCCGGCATGGAGAGCTCCGTCGAGCCCCGCCCGATGTACGATGCGCCTTATTACATCGGCTCCAGGAAGCTTGACGGAAAGGTCGCGCTGATCACCGGCGGCGATTCGGGAATCGGCCGGGCCGTCGCGGTCCTGTTTGCACGCGAGGGGGCGGATGTCGCGATCGCCTATCTGACGGAGCAGGGCGATGCCGAGGCGACCATGGCAGCCGTCGAGGCGGAGGGCCGCCGGTGCATCCTGATCTCGGGCGACGTGTCGAACCGCCAACATTGCCGCAACGCCGTCGCACGCACCGTAAAGGAGCTCGGCGGTCTGGACATTCTCGTCAACAACGCCGCCTTCCAGGTGCACTCGGCCAAATTCGAGGATCTCACGCCCGACCATTTCGACGCGACGCTGAAGACCAATCTTTACGGCTACTTCCACATGGCGCAGGCGGCCGTCGAGCACATGAAGCCCGGCTCCGCGATCATCAATACCGGTTCGGTCACCGGGATCGACGGTTCCAGGGAACTGGTCGACTACTCGATGACGAAGGGCGGCATTCACGCCTTCACGCGGGCCCTCTCGGGCAACCTCCTGGCGCGTGGGATCCGCGTCAATTGCGTCGCTCCGGGACCTGTGTGGACGCCGCTCAACCCCTCCGAAAAGGAGGCCGCCGACGTTTCGGAGTTCGGCGCCAAGACGCCGATGAAACGGCCAGCCCAGCCCGAGGAAATCGCGCCTGCCTATGTGTTCCTGGCATCGTCCCACTGCTCGAGCTACATCACCGGCGAGATCCTGCCGATCATCGGCGGCTATTAGGATGTCGCCGTAGCGCACGACTTCAGTGCAGCAGGTCGACGGGCGGGTCCTTCTTGCGGATCTGACCAGCCTCGTCGACGGTCGTCTCGTCGGCTACGCGGCTTGTTTCGCGCTTCGGGCCATCCCCGGAAATGTCCGGATCCTGCACGTCCGACACGGTGCTCTTGCCGGAGCTGTCGCGGTCGCCCGGCGGCAGTTTCGGCGCGCCATCCGGAAATGCCGGTCGAGCTTTCGGCTTTCTGGCCATTTTGATTTCTACCTGACCGGCGGAACCGGAATGGGCCCGGGCGGCGGCGTCGGCTGTGGTGGTATCGGATCCGGCTCCGGGCCCGGGAAAGGGTCCGGAGCGGGACCGGGTCTTCCTGAACTGTTCATGTGATCTTCCTTCCGATCGGCGGCGATGCAGGTGCTTTAGCTGTCGACATGGACGCCGGCGTGCCTGGCAAAGGCCAGGAATGCGGCACGCGCTTCCTCTGCGGTCGCCCGGCCGGCGCGCGCCGCCTCCAGGACGTCGACCGTAACGTGGTATTGCGGGCCGCGGCGCGCATGCGGCCAGTCGATCATCACCTCCGACGCGCCGTGCACGGAATTAACCTCCCGATTGGTGCTGTCACCAATTCTCACGCAGACCGGACTCTCGAACGGCAGGCGATCCTCGTTGTGCAGCGCGTCGGTATCTGCCATTCCGGCCTCCATGCCTGCCCCGAC
>JAJFMR010000473.1 GCA_020696915.1 Rhizobiaceae bacterium
CCGGTTCGCCGGCCGGGGCGCCGAAGCCGGTCTCCAGGAAGTCGAAATCGCAGCCCTCGTTGGCCTGCGTGATGTGGCGGGCGAAAAGCCAGCCATAGCCGCGTCCGTAGTGGGGTTGCCGTTTCGGCAGCGCCTGCAGGCGCCGTCGGATCTCGGCGTCGTCGACGAGCATCTCGATGCGGCGTCGGGGCACGTCGACGCGCACCCGATCGCCGGTGGCGAGCGCGGCGAGCGGGCCCCCGACATGCGCTTCCGGCGCGACGTGGAGGATGCAGGCACCGTAGCTCGTGCCGCTCATGCGGGCGTCGGAAATCCGCACCATGTCGCGGACCCCCTCCCGTACCAGCCGGGTCGGGATCGGCAGCATGCCCCATTCGGGCATGCCGGGGCCGCCCTGCGGCCCGGCGTTGCGAAGCACCAGCACGTCGTCGGCGCTCCAGTCGAAGGTCAGGTCGTCGGTGCCGGCCTTGAGTTCGGGATAGGAGTCGAAGACCACCGCCCGGCCCTCGTGCACGAGGAGGTGCGCCGCGCAGGCCGCCGGCTTAATCACACATCCGTCCGGCGCCAGGTTGCCGCGGAGCACGGCGAGCGACCCCTCGTGGTAGACCGGGTTGTCCAGCGGCCGGATGACGTCGGGATCGATGGTTTCGGCACCCTGGAGCGTCTCCCCGAGCGTCTTTCCGATGACGGTCATCGCGGTAAGGTCCAGTCTGTCGCCGAGTTCGGCCATCAGCGCCCGCAGTCCGCCGGCATAGTAGAAATCTTCCATCAGGTACTGCTTGCCGCTCGGGCGGATGTTGGCGATCACCGGCGTGGTCCGGCTTGCCGCGTCGAGAACCTCGAGGGTGAGCGGCACGCCGGCCCGCCGGGCGATTGCGATCAGGTGGATCACTGCATTGGTGGAGCAGCCGGTCGCCATGGCCACGATCACCGCGTTGCCTACGGCTCGGGCGTCGATGATCCTGTCCGGGCCGAGGTTTTCCCGAACCATCTCGACGGCCCGGCGGCCGGCGCCGGCCGCCATCCGGATATGGCCGGAATCGGCGGCAGGGATCGAGCTTGCGCCGGGCAGCGTCAGTCCGAGCGCCTCGGCGATCGCCGTCATCGTCGAGGCCGTGCCCATCGTCATGCAGTGACCGTAGGATCGGGCAATGCCGCCCTCGACCCCGGCCCATGCCTCGGCCGGCAGAGTGCCGGCCCGGCGCTCGTCCCAGTATTTCCAGCCGTCCGAGCCGCTGCCCAGCTTTTCGCCGCGGTAGTTCCCCCGCAGCATCGGTCCGGCCGGCATGAAGATCATCGGCAGGCCGGCACTGATGGCGCCCATGATCAGGGCGGGCGTGGTCTTGTCGCAGCCGCCCATCAGCACGGCGCCGTCGGCGGGGTGCGAGCGCAGGAGTTCCTCCGCCTCGATGGCCAGCATGTTGCGGTAGAGCATCGTGGTCGGCTTGACGAGGCTCTCCGAAAGCGACATCGCCGGGAGCTCCATCGGAAAGCCGCCGGCCTGCAGCACGCCCCTCTTCACATCGTCGACCCGATGCTTGAAATGCGCATGGCAGGGATTGGCGTCCGACCACGTGTTGAGGATGGCGATGACCGGCCGGCCGGCCCACTCCTCTTCGGCATAGCCCATCTGCATCATGCGGGAGCGATGGCCCGACGATCGAAGATCGTCGGGCGCAAACCACCGCGCGCTCCGCAGCCTGCCGCTCGCCTGGTCCGTCATGCCGTCTCTCTCCCGTGACGCCGGCGACCTTACTCCATGCGGACACGCTCCGTCTTGGCGTGCTTCCTGTGATTCTGCAGGCAGCCGGCGAAAGCCCGGCGCCTCAGGTCAGGTTGCGGCGCCGCTCCAGTTCGGCCGCCGTCGGCTGCTCGAACTCGAACGATCCGGTGACGACGTCGCCGTCGACCAGGTATCGGTTCGCCGTGACGCCGGAACCGGAAACGTTGGAGCCGACGAGCTTCATCGCCGCCGGCGTTGCGCCTTCGCCGAACAGGCGCTTGCCCTGGCCGAGCATGACGGGAAAGACGAAGACGTTCATCTCGTCGACCAGCCTGTGCCTGAACAGCGTCTGGAGGAAGTCCGTCGAGCCTTGGGTCAGGAGGTCCGGGCCTTCCTCGCTCTTCAGTTTCGTCAGTGCGGCGACGGCGTCAACGCCGAGCCAATGGCTGTTCTGCCAGTCGAGCTTCAGGCCGGGGTTGCGGCTCGCGACATATTTTCCGATGCGGTCGAAAAGCTGGCCTATCGGGTCGTCCGGGCCGGCATATGGCCAGTGTGCGGCGAAGATGTCGTAAGTCTTGCGGCCGAGCAGAAGGTCGAACGGCCTGGCGAACATCTCGTCCACGGCCTTGCCCATGCTCTCGTCGAAATACGGGGCGGCCCAGCCGCCGTGCCGGAAACCGCCCGTCGGATCCTCGTCTGGACCGCCCGGCGCCTGCATGACGCCGTCGAGGCTCGTAAATGCGCCTACGATGATCTTTCTCATTTTCACTTCTCCAGGCGTTGGTCTTCCGGCGAGGACGTTCGGGGACGCCTGGTCCCGACAGCGCCGGAGACAGAACCGGTCAGGACAGGATCGGCGTCGGGCAGCTCAAGCATGCCTAAGAAGGTGTGGTCGATCCATACGGGCCCGTTGATGCCGCCCGGTTACGCCATGAACTTCGAAACGCGCCGGCTCCGGACGCGAGGTTACCACTGGATCGAGCAGAATGTCGCCGGGGAGCCGTAGAAACCCTTGATGGCAGCCGGCTCGCCCGGCTTGGCGCCATCATGGGCACAGAGATCCGCTGTCGGGGTTTAGCGAGCCCAGGGAGCAGGGCCGACGAATTCGAGCCCGTAAAGCCCGGCCAGTTC
>JAJFMR010000474.1 GCA_020696915.1 Rhizobiaceae bacterium
CATTCGACGGCGCCACCGGTAAGGACGTTTTTCCCGCAAGGCGTCGGGACAGGACAAAAATGTCGCTCTACAGGGCCGATCCGAAGCATGGCGTGGCGTGGGTCACGGGCGGCGGCACCGGCATTGGCCGCGCTCTGGCACTCAATCTCGCGGCGAAAGGCTTTGTCGTGGCCGTCACCGGCCGGCTTGAAGACCCGGTGGACGCGGTGATCGCCGCAGCCGCCGGACTTCCGGGGCGGATTCTGTCGTTCCCCTGCGACGTTACCGACGAAGCTGGTATGGCGCGCACCGCCGCCGAGATCGAGGAGCGGGCCGGACCGGTCATGCTCGCGGTGTTCAACGCCGGCATATTGCTGCCGGCTTACGGCGAGGACCTCGATCCGGCAAGCTTCCGGAAGTCGTACGAAGTGAACGTCTTCGGGGTCCTGAACGGCCTCGTTCCGGCAGTGCGGCGCATGCATTCGCGAAACCGCGGACACGTCGTCTTCGTCGGCTCGATCACGTCCTATTTCGGCCTGCCGACGATTGCCGCCTACGGTGCGACCAAAGCCGCGCTGAACAACATGGCGGAATCGCTTCGCTACGATTTTGCCAAGATGAACATCCGCATTCAGGTGATCAATCCCGGCTTCGTGGCAACGCCGCTGCTGGCTGACAACGAATTCCGGCTTCCGGCTCTGATGCCGGCGGAGCAAGCCGCCGGACGTATGGTGAATGCGATTTTATCGGGCGGCTTCGAGGTGACGTTTCCGCGCCGTCTCACATGGATCGTCAAGTTGCTGCGCTGCATGCCGCGGGGCGCCGTCTTCTCGCTGGTGAATTCCGCATCGCGCTGGAAGGGGCGGCCGCTCGGCATCGGCAAACGGCATCGGGACGAACCCGCGGAGGGACCCGAAGATAACTGACGCCTGCTTCGTCAAGCGCCGGCCGGCTTCGGCTTTTCGGGCCTGGCGTCGCGGGACAGCAGGTATGTCAAGACGGCGGCCCCGAGCGTCGCAGCATAGACGCCGAACAGTCCCGCGTAGGCTGCCGGAGCGTCACCCGGCACCGAGGTGGCGGTGACGACGCCGCCCGTCACCAGTTGCATCGCCCCGGTTCCGCCTATCGTGAAGAAATTCATCAGCGTGACGCCGCGGCCGGTGAGATGCGCGGGTATGAAAGCACGGGCATGCGCCTGAAGCAGGCCGTAGCTTCCGCCACTCAGACCGATGACGACGAACAGCGTGGTCGCCCACGCGATGCCCGGAACCGGATAGAGCGTCAGCCAGGCGAGCGCCGCGAAGTTCACCGCGTTTCCGGCAACGGCAACCCATTTGCGCGTGCCGAAGATCGTGTCCAGGGGACCGTAGAGGAAAGCGCCCGCCACCATGGCCATTGCCATGAAAGTCGTCACCTGACCGATGAGCAGCACGTCGGCGCCGTAGACGTCCGTCAGATAGGGCCCGGCCCACAGGCCGCGTATGCCGGTGGTCGGGGCGTAGTTGAGGGCGGTGAGCGGAATGATCGGCCACAGCGCCTTCAGCCGCAGCAGATCAACATATCCGGAGAAGCCGCCCGTACCTTTGATCATGCCTTGCGGCTGTGCCGGATCCCTCACCCAGGCGAAGACGGCCGCCGCGATGAGGAGCGTGAAACCTCCCAGCCCGGCGAGCGCGGCGCGCCAGCCGATCGCCTCGGCCGCATAGGCAAGCGGCGACGCGCCGATCACATTGCCCGCCGTTCCGAAGGCGACCATCCACGAAGCGAGCACGGCAAAGCGGGCCGGCGAGAATTTGTGCGCGAAGATGAACAGCGACGCCATGAGCACCGGCGCGCAACCGATGCCGATCAGCGCCATCCCCGCGATCACCATCCACGGCGCGGTGGCCGCACTGAAGACGAAGGCGCCGAGCGCACCGCCGCCGGCAAGCAGCAGCGAGGCGGTCCGGCGCGGCCCGAAACTGTCCAGCGACACGCCGATGGCGAACTGCGACAGCGCGAACGTGACGAACCATGCGGCCGAAGCCACCGAGAGCTCGGCCTTGGTCATACCGAGATCGACGGCGAGCGCCGGCGTCAGGACGGCGAGGAAGGAGCGGTAGAACTGCGACAGCACATACCCGAATGCGAGCGCGGCGATGCCGGCCATGGCAACTCCTGAAGGCAGCGGGCGACCCTGCGAGCCGCCCTGGCGCATCGGATTTTCGTCCGCAATCGGACCATGTGGGGCACGATTGCGCAGCCCCCTTGGCTCACTCGCCTCAGGCAGCCCGCCTTGCCGGCTTCTGGCCGCCGAAGCGCCGTCGTTTCGCCCTGACGGGCTTGCGCGCCGGCTCGGACTTGCCCGAATGCGCGGGCTTGTGTCCGAACGACTCGCGCTGACCCGCAGGCCGGTTGGCATCGCGCCGGCGACCGCCGCGGTCATTGGCGGCGTCGGCGACCTCGGCCCGGTCGCGCTGCGGGTCCGGCTGTCCGGTATGATCCGCGGTAACCGGGAGCTTCATCCGGATCACCCGCTCGACCGCCCGCAGCTTGGCGGCTTCGGAGGGGTCGCAAAGGGTGACCGCGCTGCCGTCGGCGCCGTTGCGGCCGGTCCGGCCGATGCGGTGCACGTAGCTCTCCGCTTCATCCGGCAGATCGAAGTTGACGACATGGCTGATGCCGGGAACGTCGATGCCGCGTGCGGCAATGTCGGTGGCCACGAGGATGCGGACCGAACCGTCGCGGAACCCGTTCAGCGCCTTCTGGCGGGCGTTCTGCGACTTGTTGCCGTGGATCACGGCGGCTTCGATTCCATCGCGCCCGAGATCGCGCACGACGCGGTCGGCGCCATGCTTGGTCCGCGAGAACACGAGGACCGAGTTCATGGCCGG
>JAJFMR010000475.1 GCA_020696915.1 Rhizobiaceae bacterium
GCGACAGTCCCCGCAAACCAAACCTTTACCGGGCTGGGTTCGTTCTCTTGCGGATGCTTTCCGCAAGGCATCCGGCCAAGGCGTGCTCGTCGCCCCCGCCTTGTTTGCAAGGGTTCATTTCCGGCTGGAACTGGCGGACGGGAAACCCTTTTCAGCCGATCTCCACCCAGCGACCTTCGCGAAAGGAACGCGCCGCCGCGTCGACGGCGCGCTCGATCAGGATGCCGTCTTCGAAGTCGATCGCCAAAGCAGCCTCGCCGCCAATCCGGCCGATCAGCTGGCGACACTCGATGACCTTGAGATCATTGAATCCAAGTCCATGGCCGGCGGTCGGAACGAAGCGGTCATAGGGTCGGTGGTGGGGTGCGGTGAGGATCGTCCGGAAACCTTGTTCGGTTGCCCGATCCGCAGTGAGATAGAGCTGGAATTCGTTCATCCGCTCCTGATCGTAGAGGATGGAACCGCTGCCCCCGAAGATCTGGATGGCTATGCGTCCCTTGCGCCCCCAGGCGGTGCGGCTCACCGTAACGATGCCGGAGGCGCCGCTGTGCAGACGCATGAGAATGGTGGCAATGTCGAACACCTCGACGGCGCGCTCACCCTCTGGCGTGCGCCGCGTCGGATAGGGCTTGGCCATGTCGCACATGACGCGTGCCGGGGGACCAAACAGCGTCAGGACCAGCGACAGCGGATGCACGCCGAAATCGTCCAGCGCGCCCCACCCGTTGGAGGCCTCGTGCCGTTGCTGGAAGGGCGCGTCGGGATCGGCCAGGAAATCTTCGTCCATTTCGATGCGCACATGATTCACCCGGCCGATCACCGCCTCGTCGAGGAGACTCCTGATGTGCCGGATGACCGGGTTCTGGATATAATTGTAGCCGAGGACCGCGACCTTGCCGGAGGTCCGGGCAGAAGCCAGCATGAGCTCGGAATCGGCAAGGCTCGGCGACATCGGCTTCTCGCACCAGATGTGCTTTCCCGCTGCGAGGGCGGCTTGCGCCATCTCCCGGTGAAACCGGTTGGGAGTGGTGATGGAAACCACGTCGACGTCCGGGTCGGCAACGACGCGGCGCCAGTCGCCGGATGCCCGCTCGAACCCGAACTCGTCCGCCTTGCGCCTGGCGAGGTCTTCCGCGGCATCCGCCAGATGCACGAGCCGGACGTCCGGCACGTCGCCGAACACCGGCTTCACGGCGTTCCAGGCGAGCGCATGCGCCTTGCCCATGAAGCCGCTGCCGACAAGGCCGACCCCGATCGACTTCATTCCGCCTTCTCCCTCGGCGCGGCCAGGCGCCGATCCCGGCCATGCCACGGGGTTTAACAACCGACCGCGTGGAATAAAAGCTGCATTCGTTATTCCAGATGGAATTTTTGTTCCATTTCTGGTTCAGTGCGCCGGTTATGATTGGGGCATGAAACAGGCAAGGCACTGCAAGGATGGCCGACGACGGACCCCCCAGGGATTTCCAGGCACTCAGGACGGAGATCGCCGGCCGCGCCGGCGATTTGCCGAAGCGGCTCATGCAGATCGCCAGCTACGCGCTCGACAATCCGGACGAGATCGCCTTCGGGACGGTCGCGAGCATCGCGGCGAATGCGGACGTGCAGCCGTCGGCGCTGGTCCGGTTTTCGCACGCTTTGGGCTACCAGGGGTTCACGCAACTGCAGGAGATCTTCCGTTCGCGGCTCCGCGACCGGGTGCCGAGCTACGACGAAAGGCTCGCGCAATTGCGGGGGCACGACACGGCGGGCAGCCGGTCGGGACTGGTGCTCGACGGTTTTCTGGCCGCAGCCGGGCAATCGGTTTCGCGCTTGCGCGAACAGCTCGACCACGACGTCTTCGAGCGTGCCGTTGGCCTTCTGGTGCCGGGTGAAACCATCTACCTGATCGGCCTGAGGCGGTCGTTCCCGGTCACTTCTTACATGAGCTACGCGATGGGCCAGCTGTCGATCCGCAACGTCCTGATCGACGGTCTGGCCGGCATGGCGGCCGAACAGGCGGGCTTCATGGCGGCGGGCGACGCGGCCGTGGTGGTGAGCTTTGCCCCCTATGCCGCAGAGACGGTCGCGCTGGCCGTCCGGGCACGCGAGCGGGGCGTCGAGCTGTTGGCGCTGACCGACTCTGTGTTTTCCCCGATCGCCTCGGCAGCCGACGTGATGATCGAAATCAGCGAGTCGCATTTCGACGGTTTCCGATCGCTGGCCGCGACCATGGCGATCGCCATGGCGCTTTCGGTCGCCGTCGCCGGCCGGCGGGCCGAGTAAGCGAAGCCGGCAGCTCGCTCGCCAGGATGTCGAGGCTGCCCGATTTTTGGAGTATCGGTCGGCTCTTTAAGAATGAGAATTTTTATTATATCGTTCCGGCAACCATTGGTTGAGAGGGGGACAGAATGACCAGGCAGCTTCCATTGACTTTCGCCGCGTTGCTGGCGTTTGCGGCTACGACACCTTCGATTGCCTTCGACGGGTCACACGGGCCTTGGCAGGAAACGGGGGAGGACAACGGTATCTACCGGAATACCAACAATCCAGACGTTCGCTTCGACACCAACACCGGGCGGAAGGCAGTCCCCGGTCGAGCCGCGGCGGCGCAGGCCGAGAATGATGCAAACGAGCGTTCCGTGATCTCGCGTCCCGACAGCACCCTTGTCGATCCGCATAGAACCCTTGATTGATCGGACCTCGCTGGGGTTCGTTGCCGGTCGAAAGGTGGACTCTCCCCTTCAGACAGGCCGCTAAACCGGCGGCGGCGGGACCGTCGAATCTCCGGCGCCGCGGACCTGCTGGTCGAAATCGATGATCGAGCCGGTGACCAGGCCGCTTTCGGCGCTCGCCAGAAAGGCCACGGCG
>JAJFMR010000476.1 GCA_020696915.1 Rhizobiaceae bacterium
GGATCCGGGGCCGCCGCCGGCATCCGGCTGCGGGAGCCCTCCCGAGGGGGGGGTAAAGGTCCAAGCCCCGGCGCCTTCGAAGCCGCTGCCGCTGACGAGCACCGTGGGCTGCGGAATGACCGGCAGACCTTGTTCGTCGACCTCTTCACCGGCAACGAATTCCTGCTCCTCTTCGGGAATCGGGGCGGGGCCGGAAGTCGGTTGCTGGGTCGTCTCCTGCGGCGGCTGGCTGGGATCTGCCGGGGCAACCGCCGAATTGCCGGCCGGCACATCCACCGAGCCTGCGGGGTTGGTGAGCGACCAGATGCCGCTGGTGCCGATGACCAGGGTCGAGCCGTCGTCCTGCACCTGGATCACGCCGCCGGTGCCGCGGATGCCGACCGTCGCAGTCGGCGTGGCGATCTGGAAGCGGTCGCGGTTGATGCGGCCGATGGCGCCGGTGACGGTGCGCATCGCGCCTTTGAGCAGGCTGAAGAAGCCGCGCTCGTTGCCCTGCGTGTACTGGTAATCGCGGATGCCGTATTCGGTGTTCGGCTGCAGCGAGACGTAGGCGCCGTCGGTGAAGCGGATCTGGGCGCGCCCGTCGTTCGTGCGCACGACATCGCCGTTATCGAGCTCGGTGCCGCGGGCGAGCGGGCGCTCCACGCCGCCGCGGGCGACGGTGACGCCGCCGATGGTGAACTCTGCGCGTCCGGCCGCAGCGCTTGCCTCGCTGGCGAAGGCGGCTGAGACGATCGCCAGCATGATCCCGGAGCGGTTGAGACGGAAGGGGGCGGCCATGGGCGTCCCCTTAGAAGTTGACGCGCACCAGCATGGAGGCGACGGTCCGGTCGAAGTCGTTGATCACGATGTTCGAGTCGTTCCGCGTGTGAGCAAGCTGTACCACCAGGGTCGTCGCGGAGTACAGCAGATAGGACACTCCGGCGGCGACGTCGTACTGCCGGTCTTCGCGCCGGACCAGGAAGGCAGGATCGGTGCCGCCATAGAGCCGCCGCTCGTGGGAGGCGTTGGCGAAGATGCCCCAGCCGAGCCCCATGCGCACCTGCCCGCCGAGGCGGATGCCGGCGAGGTCGTGGCCAAGGTGCGGCACGCCATCGGCTTCCTCGCGTTCCTGCCCGCCGTACACGCTGGTGAAGAGCGCCGGCGCATTGTCGCCAGTGCCTGCCGTGGCATAGCCGACGCCGATGACGCCGCGATTCGCGTCCCGGATCGGCTGCGTCGGGTAGGTGAGCTTGGTCGCTTGGCCGAAGACGGTCGCTTGCCGCCGCTCGTGGTAGTTGTGCTGCCATTGCGCCACCACGCCGGCCGCCTCGCGATAGCGGAGGAAATCGACGCCGAATTGCTGCGCTTGCAGCGCCAGGGTAAACGCTTCTTTCCCGGTGCTGAAACGCCCGCCGAGGCTGCCGTCGAGGTTGTAGGTGTCGAACTGGCCGTGGTCGATGTTGCTCTTGGCCGAGGCCGAACCGCCGCCCACGATCGCGAATGCCGGGGAGAGTTTGCGCGTGAAGTTGACTCCCCCGGCGAAGCTCAGGAAATGGTCCGAGCGCTGGTTGGCGCTGGAGAAATCGAAAAGGGCGGTGCCGCCGATGCCGGGGATGGCGAACTGGTTCAGCCCGGTGGCGCTGTTGACGTTGCTGTCGTAGCCGAAGCCGGCCTCGAGATAGCCGCGAATCTGCGTGACGTCGGCGGCGGCGATCGTCGACAGGTACCGGTCCACCGTTTCCTTCGCCTGTTCCGGGATCTGCTGGCGGCGCACGGTCTCGAACTCGCGGCGGGCCGCTTCGCGCTCGCCGCCGGCCAGGTAGGCGCGCGCGATCTCGGCGCGGGCGACGTGGTTGTTGGGCTGCAGGGCCAGCACGCGCTCGAGGGCGAAGATGGCGCGCTCATGATCGCCCGAATCGAGGGCCGCGATGCCGAGCAGGTAGTCGAACTCCGGATCGCCGGCGCGGTTCGGCTCCTGCGGCAGGAGAAGCTCGTAGGCTTGCTTGTACTGCCGGTCGCGGAGGAGCTGCTTGGCGCGGTCGGTCAGCGCATCCGCAGCCGCGCAGGTGGTAAAGGCGACGAGAACCGCCGCAAGAATTGCTTTTCCGAGCCTCACCCCGCCCCCCCGACGTTCTTGTTTGCGACGCGGCGGAGTCTAAACCGGACGCGGCGATACGGCTATAGGCGGATGGTTATAGCCGTCCGGCCGAGGCATCCCGGGGCGCGGGCCGCGAACGGCGCTGTCGTGACGGATTCCACGATCCCGAATGCCTGCAGGGACGATTATCGCGGCTTGTTGGTGCGCGCGTCGTCTTCCGGGGCGCGGGTTTCCGTGGCCGTGCGCGGTTCGGCGCCTGGAGAGTCGCCGCTCTGGTTGGGATAGGCGCAAGCGCCCAAGGCGAGGGTGAGGATCAAGCCAGCAAGTCTTGCCATGACAGCCTCCTGTCGGAGGTGTCAGGCAAGCGCCGTTCCTAGCCTTCGAAGAATTGCTTGACCTTGTCGAACCAGCCGCTCGTGCGCGGGTTGTGGCGGGCGCCGTCCTGCTGGCTGATGGTCTCGAACTCGCGCAGCAGCTGGCGCTGGCGCTCGGTGAGGCTGACCGGGGTTTCCACCACGAGGTGGCAGAAGAGGTCGCCGGGGTACTGGCTGCGCACGCCCTTGATGCCCTTGCCGCGCAGGCGGAAGGTCTTGCCGGTCTGGCTCTCGGCCGGGACGCGGATCTTCGCCGAGCCGTCGAGGGTGGGGATGGAGATCTCGCCGCCCAGCGCCGCCGTGCTGATCGAGATCGGCATCTCGCAGTGCAGGTCGTCGTGGTCGCGGGTGAAGACCTGGTGCGGCTTGATGTGCACCTGGACGTACAGGTCTCC
>JAJFMR010000477.1 GCA_020696915.1 Rhizobiaceae bacterium
TCAGCGCGACATCGCCCGGCGGATCGTCGATCAGGGCGGCGACTATGTCCTGGCCCTCAAAGGAAACCAGGGAACCTTGCATGGCGATGTCACGCTGTTCCTCGACGATCCCGAAACCAGACCGACGGATACGCACACCACGGTCGATGGCGATCATGGCCGGATCGAGACCCGCGCCTGCTCGGTCTCGACCGACATCGGCTGGTTGCGAGAAAGTCATCAGTGGCCCGGCCTCGCCGCCATCGGCAAGGTGGTCCGAACCCGCGAAACCCGCGCCAAGGTGACCACCGAGACCGTCTACTATCTGCTCAGCGCGCCGTTGTCGGCCGAGCGCTTCGGTCAGGTCGCCCGCTCCCATTGGGCGGTCGAGAAGGTCCAGACATGCTGTCTCTCAAGATCATGGAGGGAGGGGTTTCGGGGGGCTGGAGCGACAACGGGGATCATGGCGGCCCATGGTTGGCTTCGAGAGCGGCAATGGTCGCGGCGTCGGCATGAACCAGCCTCCGGGGGCTGGTGGCCGTTGCAAGCGAACGGCTGCGCAGGCGTCCCTTGCGCACCCAACCGTAGAGGGTCGCCTCAGGTACCCCGAGCCTCATGGACAGCTCGGGGATTGTCCATTCGTCCGGCTCCCGTTCTATTTTCGGGCACCGCAGCCGGCGGGCGGCGGCCTCCGGATCGGCGGCATAGAGCAGGTGGCGGACCATGGACCCGCTGAAGGCATCGCAGCGCTTGGCCGGTCGCCAGCCTTCGCGGTTGAGGATGTCGGCGATCTCGACGCAGTCATGCCCGGCACGCCGCAGTTCAGATGTCCGGGCAACCAGCGCGTCATAGGTGCTGAGCGCCTTGGCGTTCGCGACCGGGCGGATCACCCGGTGTTCCGTCCGGACGCCACCTTGCCAGTGACACTCGATGCGGACCTGCTCGCTGCCGTCGATGATGTCGACCAGGATGTGCTCGACCAGCAGCCGCACGATCGTCTGGCGCTCCTCCTGGGTCGTCGTCTCCGCCGACCACAGCGCCGGGAGATCCTGAGCCATGGCCCGGATCGCGCGGAGTTCCTCCGGGCTCGGCGCCGCGGGCCGTTCACGCCGGTGCCGGTCGTAGTCGGCCTCCAGGCGCACCTGCTCAGCCAAAGCCTCCTCCCAGGCGCGTTCGAGCGTGCGGGCCACCAGGCGGTTCTCGGGCTCGACCGCGTTGTACTGGCGCCGCGCCCGCTCGACCTCGTAGCGCGCCCGCTCCAGCCGCTGCGCCCAGTGTCGCTCCAGCGCGGCGCGTTCGGCCTCGAGGTCGGTCGCGACCGCGAGGCTGACTTCGAGGGCCGCCGGCCGCACCGCCTCCAGGACCAGCTGGGCCATCAGCGCGTCGAGCGGCGCGGCGGTGAGGGACTGGCACAGCGGAGCGTCATAGACGGATTTCATGGTCCCGCACAGGTATCGGGCGGTGTGGCCATTGTTGTTGTAGGCCGACGTCATGCGCAATCCGCAGCGGCCACAGATCAGAAGCCCTGAGAGAAGAGCGCTCCCGGCGCGCACCGGTCCTCTCATCCTGGCCGCGTTCGATCGCAGCCGCTCCTGGTTCGCCTGATACCGGTCCCAGCTGATGTAGGCCGGCAGATGGTCCGGCAGGACGACGGCGGCGTTGTCGAGATTGGGCGCCTTTCGCCCGGTCCTGGGATGCCCCGGCTTCTGCCGGCGGCGGTCGGTCGGACGCAGGCCATAGACGTAGCTGCCGGCGTAGATCGGGTTGACCAGCAAGCCATAGAGCGACGGCCGGTTGGGCCGCCGCCAGTCAAGTTCCCCCTTGTTCTCGCCGCCCGGGGCGCGAACCGGCATCCGGATGCCATGGTCGGTGAGGTGACGCAGGACCTTGCCGATGGTGCCGAACCGGTCGTACAGATCGAAGACCAAGCGGATCGTCGTCTGCGCCTGCTCGTCGGGATCGAGGACGATCTCCCCGGAGGGCCGGCGCACATAGCCCATGGGGACGAGCTTGCCCAACTCGCCGCGCCGCGCCTTGGCCATCCGCGCTTCGAGCATCCTGGCTTCGAGAATATGCAGTTCGGCTTCCGACATCGTCGCCTTCAAGCCCAGCAGGAGCCTGTCATTGTAACAGCCACCGGGATCATACACCGCTTCGGGATCGGCGATGAGCGTGTCGAACACGGCGCAGATCTCGAGCAGCTGGTGCCAGTCCCGACATGACCGCGCCAGGCGCGACATCTCGATGCCAAGAACGAGGCCGACATTGCCGAGACTGACCTCGGCGACCAGCCGCTGAAAGCCGATCCGACCCTCGACAGTCTTCCCGCTCCGCCCGAGGTCGTCATCGATCACGACGATGCGCTCGCGCGGCCATCCGAGGTGCACGGCGCGCTCGACCAGGGCGTACTGGAGGCGGGTGGACTCCTGGTGGCGCTCGATCTGCTGGGGTGTGGACTGCCGGATGTAGACGACGGCCAGACGTTCGTGGTGACGGCTGCGGATCTTGTCAGGCGGCAGGCCCTGGCGCACCGATGCGCAATCTTCGCTCATCATCGGAATTCTCCTCGATGACCAACGGCGCTTGTCGGATCCGGTGCAGGGCCATGCCCCCCAGCGTCAGGATGAGGTTCCGCCGCCGTTCCGACGGCAGACGATCCCAGAGAACCGGGCTCAGCTGATTCAACTCGTCCATCGCGAGACCCAAGCCAACGTGCCAACGCGCGCAGTGCTTGGAATCCAACTCTCGGCGATTTCTCGAGGTCTGTCAAATTATCAGCGGCACTTTGTATGGGGTATCGAAAACGGGCTCCATTGGGTGCTGGATGTCACCTTCCGGGAGGATGACAGCCGCGTTCGGGATCGGAC
>JAJFMR010000478.1 GCA_020696915.1 Rhizobiaceae bacterium
CATGCCATGTTCTTTTCAGGATGCGCTCTCCGATCTCCCGGACTGGCTCTCGCGGGCCTGACTGTCTCCACCATCTTTCCCGCGCTGGCGCATGAGGCGCCGAAGGGGTGGAGTTATCCGCTCTCGTGCTGCTCGGGCTTCGACTGCCGTGAAGTCTCGGCCTCAGCCATAGGAGAGAGGCCCGAAGGCTATGTCATCGGCCGTACCGGCGAGGTGGTCGCATACACCGACAGGCGGCTGAAGGATTCGCCGGACGGCGAGTATCACTGGTGCTCGGTGGCCGGCGCGGAAGACGGCCGCACCGTGTGCCTGTTCGTTCCGCCGCAGTCGTACTGATCCCGCGGATCCCTCGCCGAAGGGTTGTCACGGCGCCGAGGCCGTGCATGCTGGCCTTGCCGATGGACGGCAAGGCACAGGATGCGAAAATGACGATAAGCGGCAGCTGCCACTGCAAGGCGACCGTATTCGAGGTGAGCGAAGCTCCCGCGAACGTCACGAAGTGCACCTGCTCGTTCTGCTCCAAGCGCGGCGCCCTGTGGGCCTATTACGCGCCCTCACAGTTCTCGCTCCTGACACCCCAGGCCAACCTTTCCACCTATCGCTGGGGTTCGAGGACGATAAAGCATCATTTCTGTGGCGTTTGCGGCTGCGGCACCTTCACCGAAACGCCCGACTGGTCGACCGGCGAACCGAACTTCGACAATCCCAAGATAAGCGTGAATGCCCGCCTGCTCGATGATCTCGATCTCGGAGCCGTAGAAGTGGTTGTCATCGACGGCAGGAATCTCTGGTAAGCCACGGTTCGCCAAGCCGAATCGACCCGCGTCCGCGCGCCGGCTTTTCGCCGCAATTCACGGTACAAGGCTGGCAGAGGGGCTTTCGCGCCCGAAAAAGCGGCGCGAAGACATTTTCGAGAGGGACTGGACACGATGAGCAGAAAACTGGTCGCCGTGGCGTTTGCCGCGGCCCTTCTTGGCGCCTGCACTACCGACCCCTACACCGGTGAGCAGAAGGTCTCCAACACGGCCGGAGGCGCAGCACTCGGCGCGCTGGCCGGCGCCGGTGCCGGTCTGCTGGCCGGCGGCGACGACCGCCGCAATGCGCTCATCGGGGCAGGCGTCGGCGCTCTTGCCGGGGGAGCCATCGGCGCCACCATGGATCGCAATGAGGCCGAGCTGCGCGCCCAGCTGCAGGGCACCGGCGTCAGCGTAACCCGCACCGGCGACAACATCATCCTCAACATGCCGTCCGACATCACCTTTGCCACGGATCGGGACCAGGTCATCTCGGCCTTCTACCCGGTGCTGAATTCGGTGGCGCTGGTGCTGAACAAGTACAACCGGACCGTCGTCGACGTCTTCGGCCACACCGATTCCACCGGCGACGAAAACTACAATTACGGCCTGTCGCAGCGCCGCGCTTCGTCGGTCGCCGATTATCTTCGGGCTCAGGGCGTCGATCCGCGCCGCTTCGCGGTCACCGGTTTTGGAGAGACGCGGCCCGTGGCTTCCAACGCCAGCGAGGCTGGCCGGGCACAGAATCGTCGCGTGGAGATACAGCTCTCGCCGCTCACCTGAAGGCTACGGCATGCGTCCGAAAAGCAGCAGCGCTTTCAGATGAATCCCCCCGATGCGGCCGGTGGCGGGAGGTCAGACCTTTCCGGCTGTCCGCATGAAGGCCGGCATGTCGGCGCCGAACCCGACCGTGTCGTCGTCCCCGTTCCGGCCGGAGCGGCGCTCCTGCTTCTCGCCGCGTGGCCTGTCCTGGTCACGAGGCCTGTCCTGGTCGCGCGGTCCGGAAGGCCCCGGAGGGGTCCCTGCGTGCTCGGCATTGGAGGCTCGAATGGCCTGCCTGCGTGACCGGCGCGCATCGGCAATGTCTGCAACTCCGTTCGGCGACGCCGTCTCCCCGGCGGCCTCGGTAGCCGGCTCGGCCTGTTCCGTCGTTTCGGGGCGGCGCACGCGTTCCCGCTTCGGGCGAGCATCATCCCTGCGGCCGGCGCGGCGCGGCGCACCGCGTCCACGCCTCGGCGCGTCGTCTTCGCTCGCGGACGGCGGGATGGTCGAAAGATCGCCATCGTGCCACTCGATCTTCTGCCCGATAAGCCTTTCGATCGCGTCGATATATTTGCCGTCGGCTCGCGTGGCGATGGTGAAGGCCTTGCCCGAGCGGCCGGCGCGCGCCGTCCGGCCGATCCGGTGGACATAGTCTTCGGCGTGTATGGGCACGTCGAAGTTGAAGATGTGACTGACGTCCGGAATGTCGAGGCCCCGCGCCGCGACATCGGAGGCGACCAGAAATTTCAGTTTTCCGTCCCGGAAACTGGACAGCATTGCCATGCGTGCCCGCTGGTCCATGTCGCCATGCAGAGCACCGGCGTCGAAGTCGTATTTGACGAGCGATTTGAAGAGGTCCGACACCTCGATCTTCCTGTTGCAGAAGATGATCGCGTTCTTGAGGGCGTCGCCTTCGGCCGTGATGAGATTGCGGAGCGTTTCACGCTTTTCCCACGGCTTCGACGCCGACTTGACGAGCCGCTGCGTCACGTTGATGCCCGTCGAGGCAGCCCGCGAGACTTCGACCCTGACCGGCGCATGCAGGAACTTTTCCGTCAACTTGGTGATCTCGGGCGGCATCGTCGCGGAAAAGAACAGCGTCTGGCGCGTGAACGGGATCATCTCGCAGATCCGCTCGATGTCGGGGATGAAGCCCATGTCGAGCATGCGGTCGGCCTCGTCGATGACCAGGATTTCGACGCCGTTGAGCAGCAGCTTGCCGCGTTCGCGATGGTCGAGCAGGCGGCCGGGGGTGGCGATCAGCACGTCGGCCCCCCGTTCCA
>JAJFMR010000479.1 GCA_020696915.1 Rhizobiaceae bacterium
GGCATCGAGAATAAGCTGACCAACCTTGCCCCTTTTTGCATCGCGGCCTCTCAGGCCGAACACCGACGAAGCGATGATCTTCACCGTGTTCGACTTGCCCGTCCGGCTCATGCCGAACAGCGCGGTGCGGCGGGCGATCAGGTCGGTTGGATCGAGGTTCACGTCGGTGTGAATCGGCATGCAAAATTGACCCCCTAGACGGGAGGATCGGCGTCCAAAATTGACCCCGCTCATTCTGTCGATCTGCGACCATCCGTTTGTTTTTGCGAGCGGGTGGAGAGGGGATGAAGTCAGTGGATACGATCGCGCGAGTCCGGCGTGCATTCCATGTTCAAGGATGGTCGCTGAAGCGGATCAGCCGCGAGCTGCATGTGTCGCGCAACACGGTGCGCCGGATATTGCGGTCCGACGAGACCGCCTTCTCCTACGAGCGCGAGCGGCAACCGAAGCCGAGGATCGGCCCCTGGCAGGTGCAGCTCGATGCTCTCCTGGACGGCGACCTGGCAAAGCCGCAGCGCGAGCGGCTGACGCTGATCCGCATCTACGAGGAGCTTTGCGGGCTCGGCTATGAGGGTAGCTACGACGCGGTTCGGCGGCATGCCAAGAGCCGGCAGCGGGCACGGGGTTTGGCGATGGCCGAAGCCTATGTACCGCTGTTCTATCCTCCGGGCGACGCCTACCAGTTCGACTGGAGCCACGAGATCGTCCTGATCAACGGCGTGACGGTGACCGTGAAGGTCGCCCATGTCCGGCTCTGCCACAGCCGCATGATGTTCGTCCGGGCCTATCCGCGGGAGACGCAGGAGATGGTGTTCGATGCCCATGACCGGGCCTTCGCCTTCTTCGGCGGCGCCTGCACGCGCGGCATCTACGACAACATGAAGACGGCAGTGGAAACGGTCTTCGTCGGCAAGGAGCGGCAATACAACCGCCGCTTCCTGCAGATGTGCAGCCACTATCTGGTGCAGCCCGTCGCCTGCACGCCGGCGTCGGGGTGGGAGAAGGGCCAGGTCGAGAACCAGGTCGGGCTGGTGCGCGAGCGCTTCTTCACGCCGCGGCTGCGCTTCAGGAGCTACGAGGAGCTCAACGCCTGGCTGCTCGACAAGTGCGTCGCCTGGGCCAAGGCCCATCGCCATGTCGACCAGCCGGAGCGCACGATCTGGGAGGTGTTCGAGGAGGAGCGCGGCAAGCTGGTCGAGTATCGCGGCCCCTTCGACGGATTCCACACGGTTCCCGCCTCGGTGACGAAGACGTGCACCGTGCGCTTCGACAACAACAAATATTCGGTGCTGTCGACCGCGATCGGGAGGCCGGTCGAAATCCAGGCCTACGCCGATCGCATCGTCATCCGACAGGACGGGGCGATCGTGGGCGAACATGCCCGATGCTTCGGCCGCAACCAGACAGTTTACGATCCATGGCATTACGTCCCGGTGCTGGCACGCAAGCCCGGTGCCCTGCGCAACGGCGCGCCGTTCCAGGGATGGGAGCTGCCGCCGGCGATGGAGCGGGTGCGGGGCCGGCTGAAGGCTGCCGACGATGGCGACCGGCAGATGGTGTCGATCCTGGCGGCTGTGCTGTCCGACGGTCTCGACGCCGTCGAGGCCGCCTGCCGGCAGGCGCTCGCCGAGAACGTCTTTTCGTCGGCCGTCATCCTCAACATCCTGGCCCGCCGGCGCGATCCGGCGCCGGCCGTGACCATCCTCACACCGGACGCGCTGCGCCTGGCGATCGAGCCGCAGGCGGACTGCGCCCGCTATGACAGCCTCAGGAGAGCAAGCTGATGGAACGAACCCAGGTTCTGGACCTGATGGGAACGCTGAAGCTCTACGGCATGCGTGGCGCCTATGACGAGGTCATGGCCACCGCCATCAAGCGCCGGCACGAGCCGCCGAGGGTCGTCGGCGACCTGCTCTCTGCCGAGATCGCCGAGAAGCAGGCGCGCTCCATCAAATACCAGCTCACCGTCGCCAAGCTGCCGCTGGCCAAGGACATCGAAGACTTCGACTTCGCCGACACGCCCGTTAACGAGGCGCTGGTCCGCGACCTCGCCACCGGCGCCTTCGTCGCCGACCAGCGCAACGCCGTCCTCATCGGCGGCACCGGAACCGGCAAGTCGCACTTGGGGATCGCGATCGCCCGCGCCCTCATCCGCAATGGAGCGCGCGGCCGCTTCTTCAACGTCGTCGATCTGGTCAACCGCCTCGAGACCGAGCATCGCGCCGGAAAGCAGGGGCGTGTCGCCGACTACCTCACCCGTCTCGACTTCGTCGTGCTCGACGAACTCGGCTATCTGCCCTTCGCCCAGGTCGGCGGCCAACTCCTCTTCCACCTGATCAGCCGGCTCTACGAGCGCACCTCGATCATCGTCACCACCAATCTCGCCTTCGGCGAATGGCCGGCCGTCTTCGGCGACGCCAAGATGACGACTGCTCTGCTCGATCGCCTCACGCACCACTGCGAGATCGTCGAGACCGGCAACGAGTCCTGGCGCTTCAAGCACCGATCTCAAAGCTAAAGCCGAGGCGCCCAGTCAACGCACCCGACCGGGCTGCGCAACCCCGACCAGCTCCACCCGGTCGGGCGCTCACCGTCGCGCACTGCAAGGGGGTCAAAATTCGACGCCGATCCGGGGTCAATTTTGCACGCCGATTGACACGGAATCGCTGCGAGGTGAACTCACAGTGCATACTATGCGACTTTCTGGGAGGCTGATGCCACGATGGCTGGCTGCTGCGCCAAACTGGCGCTAATATCAGGGTTTCTCGCGATGCCAAGGTTCCCGATGCCCGATATGAAAGTTGAATCCCCTCGAAGGGAGCCAGATACGTTC
>JAJFMR010000480.1 GCA_020696915.1 Rhizobiaceae bacterium
CGCATGCTTGCCCGACCCCCGCTCGGCACCACGACGAGTTGTGTAACTTTGCCTTGCTTGAAGGCAGTAAGGAAACGGTCGTAGTCCTTGAAGGCGACGCAACCATGCGATTCTGCCCGTCCGCTGCGCAGCAGATAGCTGTGAGCAAGGAAACCGTCGCGGCCGTGCCTGTTCTTGCCGTCGACGGGCAGCATGCGGATGGCCTCGACACCATGAAAGCGTTTTTCGCGCATCTTGAGGTTATAGGTGTGCGGCGGGGTCGGCCCGTTCATCTTGACGGCCGCGTAACGCGGATTGTCGGCCATCTTGCCAATGCCGGAATGGGCTTCGAGGACGGTGCCGTCGGGCATGTAGACCCTGGCGGCGCTGATGTCATAGACCGCCACACCGTTTCCCGCCCGGGCTCTGCCGCCGAACAGGTTCCGCAGGGATTGGCCGACCCCGCCGCTGGATTTCGTCTCCCTCGGATCGGCCGGCCTCGCATAAGCAAGCTTCGGCTGCTTTGAGAGTTCCCGTTGGTCGGCCTTCTTTGGTCCGCCGGCCTTTGGCCTCACCGGATCTTCGGCCTGCCGAACGCCGGATTTCTCCATTTCCGTTGCCGGCTTGGCGGCGTGGTCATCACGCGGACGAGGCTGCGGTAGCGGACCTTCGGATGGAGGGTCCGGCAGGGCAGCGGCATCATCGTCGATGTCGAGGTTTGGTTGCGAAGACGCGGCCAGTTCTTCACTAAACGGCCCTGCAAGCAAAGCCGATAGCGCGCCGTCGGCGGCTCCGCCCGGGGAGGGATCGGCATAGGCCAGCATGGTCGGGGCCTGGTCAATCGAGGCGGACGGCAGGGGCCCAAACCGTTCCGGGGCAGGCATGCCGGCTTTTGCAGTCAGTCGGTGCGACTTGGCGGAACTGGAGCGATCGAAAAGGCTGGCGAGTTTCCCGGAGGTCGGTCCAGCTTGCTTCACGACGGCATCGAAGCGCGCTGCATTGTCGCTCGCATCGGCAGAATCGTCGGCGGACTCCTGTTGGCCGGCGGCAAAGCTCGCGTTCATGACGGGAACTGTCGCGGCGAGCAGCCTCGGCGCCTTGCCGGTTGCGGCTTGCTCATCCCGCAACCGCTCCTCCAATCTCTCGAGAGAGTAGAACTGCGGCTTGGGCAGCAAGCGGCTTGAACCGGACGCGAAAGAGCTGCCCATCACGACCATGCCAGCCACCGACCAGGCAGTCACGCCGGCGAAGACGGTGCCAAAGGACGTGATCAGCAGCGGACGCCACAGACGGCGCAAAGATAGTGCACGAACGACCTTACTCACAAACACATACCAAGCCGGCAAATCCCACAAGGGCCGTCAGGTCGAGCGACCGCAGCTGCGTGACTTCCGGATTGTCCCCATCTCGACCGAGTGATCGAGAAAGGATGGACAAATATGGTTAAATTTTGCTTGCAGCAACGCCAGGTGTTCTGTTCACCACGCATCCAAGAGGGCTGGCCGGACGTCTCTCCAGGGGCCACCGCTAACTCGCGACAGGAGCAATCTGACGATGAAAGCCATGTTCTATGACAGGTTCGGGCGGCTGCCGACCATCGAGACGCTGCCGGACCCTTCGCCCAGTGAAGAGGGCGTGGTGATCGAGGTCGGAGCGACAGGTGTCTGCCGCAGCGACTGGCATGGCTGGATGGGACACGACCCCGACATCAAACTGCCGCATGTGCCAGGACACGAGCTGGCAGGCCGGGTGGTCGCTGCAGGAAAAAGAGTACGAAGATTCAGGAACGGCGACCGGGTCACGGTGCCGTTTGTCTCCGGATGCGGGCATTGCGTGGAGTGCCATTCGGGCAACCAGCAGGTCTGCCCCAACCAGTTCCAGCCCGGCTTCACCCACTGGGGCTCCTTCGCCCAGTATGTGGCCATCGATTTCGCAGACACCAACCTCGTCGCCCTGTCCGACGCTGTCGACGATACAGCCGCCGCCAGCCTGGGCTGCCGTTTCGCGACATCCTTCCGCGCCTTGGTGGATCAGGCGAAACTGAAATCGGGAGAGTGGATCGCCATCCATGGGTGCGGTGGTGTGGGGTTGTCCGCGATCATGATCGCGGCCGCGCTCGGCGCGAACCCGATCGCCATCGACCTGTCCGAAGACAAGCTTGCCTTTGCCCGAAAATGCGGCGCGGTCGCGACGATTGACGCATCAGGTACGGATGACGTTGTCGAGGCCGTGCGCGACATCACAGGGGGCGGCGCGCATGTCTCTATGGACGCGCTGGGCCAGCAGACGACATGCTTCAACTCGATACAAAACCTGCGGAGGCGCGGGCGTCACGTCCAGGTCGGACTGATGGTGGGGGACCAAGGGCTGGCCCGAATACCGATGGCGCGGGTCATCGCTTACGAATTGGAAATCTACGGCAGCCACGGCATGCAGGCGTGGCGCTACGACGCGATCCTTGCGATGATCGAGACCGGCAGGATCGAACCCGGGAAGCTGATCGGACGTCGCATCTCCCTTGAGGACGGGGTCGAAGCCCTTACAACGATGGACAGGGCGGGTGCGCTCGGCATAAGCGTCATCGCCGAACTCGGCTGACGACACGCGGGATGCGCTGCCAGCCGGAAGCCGCACGCTTGGGTACCATTCCGACCTGCGCAACTTCGCGGCGAAAGAGAGGATGCTCATGTCCCGCGGCGCGGTTACCCGCACCACGGGCTCGGTGCCGGCTGGCAGTTGGTTGCGCCACACCGGAACGGCACAGCCAGCCCCTCGGCGTTCAGGATCTGGCCGACGTCAGGGCCGCTCACACGGAGCGTTCCACAGCTGCGGCCAAAATTGCA
>JAJFMR010000081.1 GCA_020696915.1 Rhizobiaceae bacterium
AAAGTCTGCAGAGCCGGAGATGGAAGCAAGCAAGGCCGGTCGTGCGAAGGCAGCCCGGCCGAGCAAGGCGGCCACAAAACCATTGGTCCGCAAGGCGGTGGAGGGGGAGTTGCCGCCGCACCCTAAAAGGCCCGAGGCCAGCGGCAAGGGCGGCGCGGCGACCGCGAAGCCGATCCTGCTTGCAGGCGGCAACCCCCAGATTGCGAAGGCCGACGGCGACGCTCCCGTGCAGGCCTACATCGCCGCCATGCCCGGCTGGAAACGCGACGCCGGGCGCCGTCTCGACGCGCTCATCATGCGCACCGTTCCCGACGTGCGCAAAGCCGTCAAATGGAACTCGCCTTTCTATGGCATCGAAGGCCAGGGTTGGTTCCTCAGCTTCCATTGCTTCACCAAGTACGTCAAAGTCACCTTCTTCCGCGGCACCTCGCTGCGCCCCGTCCCTCCCGGCGTGTCCAGGCACAAGGAGGTAAGATACCTCGACATTTACGAGGATGACCATTTCGACGAAGCCCGGTTCGCCACCTGGGTGACGCAGGCCAGCCGATTGCCCGGCGAACGGATGTGAGCGCGACGTCGAGGCAGCCGCAGTCCACGAAGACCGCGGTGAAGAGGCTGCCGGCGAGATGCTGTCAGGTGACGGCAGGCGATCGGAGCGGCAGGCGACCGACGACACCAGGAAGAAGGGACGGTAGACATGAAGGAGAGCAGGCCGATGGACGGAAAGGCAGGGGACTCGCCCTCCCGGCTGATAGATGCGAGAATCGAGGAGCTGGGAGACTGGCGGGGCGAGACGCTCGCCCGCATCCGGGTCCTCATCAGGCAGGCCGACCCCGAAGTGGTCGAGGAGTGGAAATGGAGAGGCGTCCCGGTGTGGTCGCACGCCGGCATCATCTGCACCGGCGAGACGTACAGGAATGTGGTGAAGATGACCTTCGCCAAGGGCGCCTCGCTAAGCGACCCTTCTGGCCTCTTCAACTCCAGCCTGGAGGGCAACACCAGGCGCGCCATCGATTTCCATGAGAGCGACGACATCGAGGAAGAAGCCCTGAAGGCGCTCATTCGAGCCGCCGTGGCTCTGAACACTTCGGCGCGGGATGGCAAAGGGACCAAGGATCGCTCGAGGAGCGTCGCTAAACCGGCCAGCTGACCTGCTCTCCGGGGACCGCTACGAGGTCGCTACGAGGGCAGGCGGTTGAGCGATCACCGGGATGATGCCATTCCCCTGATTTCCGTCAGGCCCGCATTCTGGGTCAGTCGCGGCTGAACAGGCCACCTTCCCCGACATGCATGTTGGTCATCGTCCGGTCGGGCGACGACAGGCGCCAGTCGAGCATCTTCTGCGCGTAACGCAGCACGACCGGCTCATGAGCGGGGTCGGCGGCGAGGTTCCGGGTCTCGTGCGGATCGGCCCGCATGTCGAACAGCAGCGGTGGCAGCGCCGCGAAGTGCACGTATTTGAAGTCGTGGTCACGAATGGCGGCGTAGCTGCACTGATCCGACGTTATGCCAAGCACCGTCTCCACGCGCTGCGAGCGAACATTGCGGAAATCATGCTCGAAATAAGCCGCGTCCCGCCAGTCTTCAGGCGTCCTGCCCTCGAGAAACGGGACCAGGGATGCGCCGTCGCAGCTCCGGGGGACCTTGTGGCCCAGCCAGTCCAGCACCGTGGGCATGACGTCGATGGCCTGGGTAAATGCATCGACCCGACTGCCGCGCGCTGCGTCGGCCGCGGACTGCGGATCGCGGACTACCATGGGCAGGTGGAATGACTGATCGAAGTAGATCTCCTTGCCCCAGACGTAGTGCTGCCCGAGCATCTCGGCGTGGTCGCTGGTGACGATGATCAGCGTCCGTTCGTATTGTCCGGTGGCCTTGAGGTGCTCGATGATCCGCCCGAGGTGGAAGTCGACCTCGTTGACGAGACCGTAATAGGCGGCGCGCATCTGCCGGATATCCAGGTCGCCGGCAGCGACGAGATCGAGCGGATTGTGTTCGTCATACGCTCCGGGCCGCCGCAATTTGTCGATCGTGAAGTGCAGCAGAGGATGCTGCGCTGCTTCGATCTCGGGGGTTTCGGCACGTTGCGGAAAACACACGGCGGCGGGATCGACCGCTGCATTGTACGGCTCGGGTGCAATCAGCGGCGGATGCGGCCGAAAGAACACGAAATGCGCGAACCATGGCTTCCGCTCACGCACAAGGAGCCATTTGAGGAATGCATCGGTCAGGTAGGCGGTCTCGCTGTCCTCGGCGGGAAATTCCGTTGGGATGAACCGGAAGCCGCGATCGGCAGGCCTGGCGAAATCTTTCTTTGGCCGGAATACGTCGCCGCGACCATTGGGCAGATCGTAGCCGTTGGCGATCAGTTCAGCGACCCAGGCGCCCATATCCTCCGGCAAATGCAGCGGCGTCCTGAAACCGGGCATCACGCCTTCGTCATAAGCGGTCAAGGCCGGGTCGTTGGGGTGGTGGGAACGGGGGTCAGGCGAGGTGTCGGTATAGCCGAACAGAGCCGGATCGTAACCGAGCTTGCGGGCTTCGAGCGCGAGGTTGGTGTGTCGCGCATCCAGCGGCGTGCCGTTCTGCCCAGACCGGTGATTCATCAGATACTGGCCCGTAAGCAGGCTCGTGCGCGACGGACCACAGGGCGTGCACTGGCCGAAATGGTTCCTGAACAGCACCCCCTCGCGGGCCAGCGCGTCGAGATTGGATGTTTTCACGTTCGGGTGCCCGAGCGATGAAATGCAGTCGGCCCGCCACTGGTCGGCGCAGATCAGGAGGACATTGGGCTTGATGGTCATGATCCGGATGCTGCCTGTCAAAGTTTGTCAGCGATTGCCGAGGAGCGGCGCGAGATGGACGTCGTTGGGCAAGATTGCGCCAATCAGACCTTCAAGGCGGCAATCTTTGGGTCGAGAAAGGTGGATCCACTGCGGATCGTGACAGAGCATGCCGGTACCGTTCGACGTTCGCACTCACCCGCGCCATCCCGACGCCCGTTCGCGGGCCGTTGCGAACCGAGCCCGGAGTTCCGCCGCCTGTTGCGCGCCCATCGCCGGCTCGATCGCGGTCGGCGGCTGCGTTGTCGGATGGAATGAGGCCGCATCGCGCCGCTCTGCGACCGTTTGCGCCAATGCGGCGGCACCGAGTGCCGTAACCTCGGCATCTCCGCGGCCGACAATCGCGCGGCCGGAAACATTGGCCAGGAACCGAGTGAAGTAGGCCGATCGCGACAGGCCGCCGTCCACGGAAATCGAAGCCGGGGCGGCAGCGAAATCGAGGGCGTCGATGACCTCGGCGATCCGGAATGCGACGCCTTCAAGAACTGCCTTGATCATGTCCTCGCGGCCGGTGGAAATGTCCATGCCGATGAACAGGCCGGCTGCCGTCCTGTCCCAGTGGGGACACGCCAGCCCAGCCAGGGCAGGCACGAAGAAAACCTGACGCTCGGCCGCACTGGGAGCCGACAATGCCTCGACCTCGTCCAGGCTGCCCAGCATTCCGATCCGCATCAGCCACTCGACCGCGGCGGCGGCGGTATAGATGCCGCCGTCCGCTGCGTAGACGCGGCCCTGACGGCACGTCCATGCAGTCGTTGGAATTATGCTGTCGCGCAGCCCTACTGGACGTTCGAAGCCCGTCACCACGAGCGCGAACGCGCCGGTGCCAATCGATATCTTACCCTCGCCTGGTGCGCGGCAGCCATGGCCGTAAAGAGCCGCGACCTGGTCCACGACGGAGGTGAGCAGCGACATCGAGCCTGACGGAGTAGCCAGAGTCCCGATCGGCTCGCCGTCGGCGACGATCTCCGGCAGCAGCTCGATCGGCACGTCGAAGATCTCGCAGAGCTCGTGGTCCCATTCGCAGGTATCGAGATTCATCAAGGAGGTGCGCGAAGCTGTCGTGACGTCCGTCGCGTATCGCCCCGTCAGGCGCTCGATGAAATAGCTGTCAGATGTGCCTATTCCGAGGTGACCCTGCCTGGCCAGCGCGCCGGCGCCGTCTACATTGTCGAGAAGCCATCGCAGCTTGGTCGCGGAAAAGTACGGGTCCAGTGGAAGCCCGCTCCGCGCCCGCACGGCGTCTGACCTGTCATCGCGGATCAGCGCGTCGGTCGCGGCTTTCGTCCTCTGGTCCTGCCAGACGATCGCGTTGGCCAGTGGAGCGCCCGTCCGGCGGTCCCAGGCGACGACCGTCTCGCCCTGGTTGGCGAGAGCGATACCCTTTGCACCACTCCCGGCGCCCAGCTCGATCAGGGAGCGAACATTGTCGAGAAGTTCGCGCGGATCCTGCTCGATCCAGCCCGGCTCCGGCATGAACTGCGCGTGTCTCAGGCCGCGGAGCGGTTGCCCGTGACCGTTCTCATCGACGACAACGCCCTTGGTCGACGTCGTACCCTGGTCGATGGCGACAATCTTCATGCCCGCCCGTCCGTCTCGAACCCGATTCTTATGTCCTGCACATTGGCGAGATCGGGGAACGAAGGACGTAACACGATGCGTCTTTCCGGCAGTGCCGTCATTCCCGGCGACCGCCAGAATGTCCTTGCGTCCGCGGACAGGGTGACTGTGCCGCGTGCTGCGCGTGCCATGCGGATCGAGAGTTGGAGCGGCCCAAGCGGCGGTCCGGGGACTGCGAAGAAGGATGGCGTGGAAAATGCGACCGGATCGTCGGCAATGATGGCGACGCGCCGCTCGCTCGGCAAGGTCTTGCCGAAGTGGTCGGCCGCGATAGCGTCGCCGGCGAGGGTCCCCTCGCGAGCTGCCCACGCCGCCGTCTCGACGGATCTCAGCACGTTGCCCGCAGCATAAAGCCCGGCTTGGCCCAGGCGCCAGGACTGGTCGATGGCTGGGCCTCTCGATCTGGTGTTGCAGAGCGTGAGCAGCCCTCCGAGCAGAGATGCCTCCGGGACAAAGGCGCCCGTGAAGATGACCGCATCGCATGCAATCTCCGTTTTCACACCGCGATTATCCTCGATCGTGACCGATGCGAGGCGCGAGGCGTCTTCAGTCGCCGCATTGATCCTCTCGACGCGGGAGAGGTATCGGATGGGGGTTTTCAGGATAAGTCCAGCAAGAACGTCGGCCGGCCTGCGTGCGACGATCCGGTCACCTGCTTCGATCATTGCCACAGCCCTTACGCCAGCCTCGCGCAGGCTGAGCAGGGCGGAAAACGAGACCAGTTCGGTGCCAACGACCAGCGGGCGGACGAACGGCAGCCGATGGGTCTCGGCGAGCAGCCTTTGCACCGCGCCGGTGGTCAGCACATTGCGCGGCCGGTCGCCCGAGACAAGCCGCGCGGAACGGGGTGTCTCGCGGATCCCGGTTGCCAGAAGCAGGCGCTTCGGCCGTACCATGCTCAGGCCGTCGGCAGTCGAGATCGTCGTCTCAAGTCCAGGCCCAATGGCGGTGACGGTGGTCGCCCCGGAAATCCAGCCCGGATCGACAAGCGAACGCCATTTCGCGGCGTAAGCAGGCCCCGACATCGGCCTGAAGAAATCGGGGAGGCCGAATGTCGGATGCGGACAGAATCGGGGAATGCCTCCGGCCTCGGGCTCACGCTCGACGACCAGCACGTTTTCGACGCCATGCCGCTTCAGCGAATGCGCCGCCGCCAGGCCGGCCGGGCCGGCGCCGACGATCAGCACATCCGGATCGGCGTTCATGCCGCCGGTTCGAGCCGCACCGCGGCGAGATCGGGCGCCAGCCGCGCAATTGCACCGCTGCAGCCAAATCCCTGGCATCGTCCCATCCCGGTGCGTGTGCGCCGCTTCAACCCCCCAGCCGTGCCGGCCGGCACGGGCCCATCGAGCGCTTCCCTTATCTCCTGCTCGGTCACCCACTCGCAATGGCAGACGATCGGGGAGCGCGACGGCTGCTGATAGGGCCGCGGCGCGGCTTGCGAGATGGCAGGCATTTGCGGCCAGTCGAGATCATCATCGGCGGGTGCGCGCCGCGCCTCGCCAAGCAGCATCCCGCCTTGCTCGGCGGCCCATTCGCCGAGGCCGAGCGAAGCGGAAAGGCCGGTCGAGCGAATGCCGCCAATCGTGATCCAGCCACGGGCGGCGTCTGTCACCAGAACGTAGTCCCGATGCTCGGTCGCCGGGCGCAATCCGGCAAAAGTGGCAGTGATCGCCTGGCCCGTGAGCGCGGGCAGCATCGCCTCGCCCTCAGCTATTATTCGACGGAGCACGGCCTCTTCGCAGGGCGCGTGGATCCGGTCGTCCTGATCGTCGGCGGTCGGCCCGAGCAACAGATTGCCGAACACCGTCCTGGTCAGCAGAATACCCTTGGTTCGCTCCGTCGGCACCCGCAGGATGATGGCGTTGACCAGATCGTGGGCCGGCTTGTCATAAACCACGAACTGACCCTTGCGCGGTCGGACGGTGAATCGGGGTCGACGTCCGGCGAGCGCCTCGACCCGGTCGCCGAACAGGCCGGCGGCATTGACCACCAGGCGGGCCGCCAAGGATCCTTTGCTGGTTTCGATTCGCCAAAGCGAGGCGCCGCGAGAGAGACCGGTGACCGCCGCGCCGAGCAGGAGTTCGGCGCCATGCAGCAAGGCCTGCCTGATGTAGCCAAGCGGGGCGCTCCACGGATCGATGACGGCCTCGCCCGGAATTTCGACCGCGCCAAGCGCTCCGTCCGACAGGTTCGGCTCGCGCCGGCGCAACCCGGTCTGTTCCATGCGCGAGGCCTCGACGCCGTTTGCGCGTGAATGCGCAGCAATACCGTCGAGCTTGCCCAGGTCTTCGCGGTCCCATGCGACCACCAGCGCCCTGGTTTCGACCAGCGGCAGGTTCATGCGGCCATGGATCCGGCGATAGATCGAATACCCCGCTTTTATCATGACAAGTTCGTGGCTAAGCGGCGGCTCGTCGAAACCGGTGTGCAGAAGTGCGCTATTGCCCTTGCTCGCCCCCTCGAGGATGTCAGCCTCCTTCTCGACGACGACTGTCCGCCATCCGCGAATCGCAAACGAGCGGGCGATGGCGCAGCCGACCACGCCTGCCCCGACGACGGCGACGTCGAAGGTGCGCTCGGGGGCTGTCGAGGTGTGGCCTGCGATGTTCACAGCGGAGGAATGCATTCATGTCATCAAGTTTGACCGAATGGTCGTTTCAATGTCACATAGTGACCGAACAGGCAATGGTGATTTGGATACATGAAACCCGACGAGCGACGTGAACGGATGGCCCTCCTGGTCAAGGAAGCGACCCGGATCAGCGTCGACGAGCTGGCCGGGCTGCTCGACACGTCACGCGAGACCGTTCGGCGCGACCTCGCCCTGCTCTCGGAGCAGGGCCTGCTGCGCAAGGTGCATGGCGGCGCCGTCTATACGCAGACCGCGCTCGAGAGCCCGCTCGGCGACCGTCGTGCCACGGCTCGCGCAGAGAAGATCGCCATCGGTAAGACAGCTGCATCGCTCTTCCGGCAGGGCGACAGCATGCTCATAGACTCCGGGTCGACCACCGCGTATTTCGCCCAGTCGCTCAAGGAAGCCGGCACTTTCACAATCATAACCAACTCCACGCTGGTTGCCGCTGAATTGTGGACGGCTCCGGCCGCGAGTGAGGTCTACCTGCTTGGCGGGCGCTATTTCGGCGAGGGCCACGAAGTGCTGGGGCCGCTTGTGATCGAACAGATCCAGCGTCTGCATGCGGACCACGCCGTGCTGACGATCGGTGCCGTCGACCGGAGTGGAACCTTCATGGATTTCAACGCCGATGAGGCCTTCATCGCCCGTGCCATGATCGCCAGCGCGCGCCAGGTGACCGTTCTGGCCGACAGCACCAAGCTTGGAAGTCATGCGCTTTTCCAGGTGTGCAGAGCCGATCACGTGCATCGGCTGGTGACCGACAAGGCGCCTGAGGCCGCCGTTGCGAATGCACTGAGGACGGCTGGCGTGGAGGTTATCGTCGCCAGCCCTGGGTAGAGACAGCCTCCTACTATTTTTGCCCAATCGGTCACTGGAATGTTGACTTGTTGGCCGTTTAGTCATTGTACTGTCACGTTCCTGCCTGCATGTCAGCACTCGATGGCGCCAACAGGGAGCGCCAACAGGGAGTAAGAGCATGACGCTTTTCAATCGGGAACGGGTGCCGCGCCCGGCTTCTCTCTATCTTCGCACCCTTTCATTCTGGCTGCTTGGCGCAACGGCTGCCCAGGCGGCATCCTGCCCGACCGTCGGGGATCCGCAATCACTCAAGGGGACGTTCCCGCAGCAGGTCGAGATCGATGAGGCGCTCGCTGCGGGCGTGACGCTGACCTTTGCCGAGAACCCGCTGTTTGCCGAAGATGTGAAGGCCGGCAAGCTGGCCCCAGTCGCCGAGCGACTGCCGGAGCAGCCGCTGATTGCCCTGCCTTATCTTGAATGCGGGAAATACGGCGGCACCATCGAAGGCACGTCACGCGGACCGACGTCGGGGACTTCCGATATCCTCAGCTGGCGACAGGCCGTCCTGGTGCGGATTTCGGACGACCTGCAGACGATCGTTCCGAACGTCGCCCGCTCGTGGACGTGGGCGGACGACTACAAGTCGATCACCTTCGAACTTCGAAAGGGTCACAAATGGTCCGACGGACAGCCCTTTACGGCGGACGACGTGGTCTTCTTTTTCGAGGACATCATCCAGAACAAGGAACTCAGTCCGGAAACGACGCCGGAATGGGGACTCAACGTTCACGCCACGAAGATCGACGACCAGCATGTCGAGGTGAGTTTCGACGCTCCCTTCCCCGGCCTGCTCACCTATATGGCCACCAGCGGATCGTATTTCAGCACTTTTGCCCCGGCACATTTCTTCCAGAAGTTCATGCCGAAGTACAATCCAAAGGCAAACGAGGAAGCCAAGGCAGCCGGGTTCGAGGACTGGAAGAAATGGTTTTCGAATTACTACAACAAGTACCACGACGATGCTACAGTTACCGCCGCAGCACTCGAGGTTCCGACACTTGAAGCCCATGTTGTCGAGATTGCGCCAGACACGCAGCAACGCGTTTTCAAGGCAAACCCCTACTACTTCAAGGTCGACAGCATGGGACAGCAACTGCCCTATATCGACCGCGTGCACGAGCGCTTTCTGAACGCCGACCTGCAGGTGCTGGCCATCCTCAACGGCGAGGTCGACTTCAAGGCGCAGGGAAACGAGCTGGCCAGCTACCCGACGTTCAAGGAGAATGAGGCGAAGGCGGGCTACACGGTGCTGCTGCCGCCCGGCTCCATCGGCAGCTCCATGGCCTTCAACATCACCCACGCGGATCCGAAGCTGCGGGCCATCTATAGCGACATCAGATTCAGACAGGCAGTCAGCCACGCGATCAACCGCGAGGAAATGAACCAGGTTCTTTATTTCGGACTCGGCAAGCCAAGCCAGGCGCTGCCGGCGCAGCTGTCGTTCTCGACCGAGGCGGATGCAAACTACATGATCGACTACGATGTGGCGAAGGCCAACGCGCTGCTCGACGGGATGGGAATGAAGCGCGGCGGCGACGGCATGCGGACCTTCCCCGACGGCTCGCCCTTCACAATACTTTGGGAGTATTCGAGCCAGTTCGCCAACGCCGAGTTCGCCAAGCTCACGACGGATTATCTCAAGGCTGTCGGGCTGAACGTCAACCCGAAGGAACTGACGAGCGAGGCGACGCGCGAGAACGCCAAGGCCAGCCGCTCGGACATCAACATGGAATGGGACGTTCCCTACGAGCCGACGCTGATTGCCAACGTCGATCTCTACATCCCGTACTATTCGGACATCTCGCCGCTGTTC
>JAJFMR010000481.1 GCA_020696915.1 Rhizobiaceae bacterium
GGGCGAAGCAGACGAAAACCCGCGGCCGGCGCCTCCTGAGCGCAAGCCGGTGATGCTGTCCGAAGTTCAGGCGCGGTCAGCCGCCGATGGCGGAACGACACCGCGGTGGACGCCGGAAACCACCCCGGAGCCGCGTTTCACCGATGCGGAGCGGATCCGAGCCGGCAATGCCTCGCCGTCGCGCCATGGTGAGACCCCGCTCGCAACGGACAGGCCGCCGGTGCCTCAAGTGGAGCCGTCGGCTGCTCGCGCTGCGGAACCGGAGGGCGGAATGGAAGGAACGACCAAACCGCTGTCCGGCCCCGTACCGGCGGGGGCCAGGGCTGCCGCCGAAAGTTCGCAGTCCAGATCGATGATCCTGTCCGAACATGCGGAGCGCAAGGTCGCCGCCGCTTTCGGAGAACTTTCCGATGCATTCGCGGCCCGCAGTCGCAGGACCTTCGACGAATTGGCGGCAGAAATGCTTCAGCCCATGCTGCAGGACTGGCTCGACAACAATCTGCCGAGCCTCGTCGAGCGGCTGGTGCGGGAGGAAATCGAGCGGGTCGCCCGCGGGGCCTGACCGGCTTCCGAATATCGCGCGGATTGGCTGGTTTCGGGCGGCGCCCGTCCGGACCAGGCCGGCCGCCGCCTGTGTTGACTTGCTTCCGGCCTTCCGATTTACAGCGGACCGACAAACGCGGATGATGCGGTCCCCGAATGCTTGACAAGAATTACGATGCCAGGGCGATCGAGCCGAAGATCGCCGCAGTCTGGGAGGAGGCCGACGCGTTCCACGCGGGTGCGGGCGCCGAGCCGGGGGCCGAGCCCTTCACCATCGTCATTCCGCCGCCCAATGTCACCGGCTCACTGCATATGGGCCATGCGCTGAACAACACGCTGCAGGACATTCTCGTCCGCTTCGAGCGCATGCGCGGCAGGAACGTGCTGTGGCAGCCCGGCATGGATCACGCCGGCATCGCCACCCAGATGGTCGTCGAACGCCAGTTGATGGAGCGCCAGATCCACCGGCGCGATCTCAGTCGCGACGATTTCGTCGCCAGGATCTGGGATTGGAAGGCCGAATCCGGCGGCATCATCCTCAACCAGCTGAAACGGCTGGGCGCATCCTGCGACTGGTCGCGCGAGCGCTTCACCATGGACGAGGGTCTCTCCCGCGCGGTGATCGAGGTTTTCGTGACGCTCTACAAGCGGGGGCTGATCTACAAGGACAAAAGGCTGGTCAATTGGGACCCAAAGCTGCTCACCGCGATCTCCGACCTGGAGGTCGAGCAGCAGGAGGTGGACGGCAGCCTGTGGTACTTCCGGTACCCGATCGAGGGGCTGGTGTTCGATCCGGACGACCCGAAGACGCATCTCACGGTCGCCACCACGCGCCCCGAAACCATGCTTGGCGACACCGGCGTGGCGGTGCACCCGGACGACGACCGCTACCGTCACCTGGTCGGCAGGCACATCGTGCTGCCGATCGTCGGCCGGAAGATCCCCGTCGTGGCCGACCTCTATTCCGATCCCGACAAGGGCACCGGCGCCGTCAAGATAACGCCCGCCCACGATTTCAACGACTTCGAGGTGGGCAAGCGCCACCGGCTGAAGGCCGTCAATATCATGACCACCGCCGCCGAAATCAATCTCGACGAGAACGAGGATTTCCTCGAAGGCGTCGACGCGACGCCCGAACGGCGCGCCGCCTGGGGCAGGCTGCACGGCAAGGACCGGTTCGAGGCGCGCAGGCTGGTCGTGGAAATGATGCAGGAAGGTGGCTTCCTGGCAAAGATCGAACCGCACCGCCATGCGGTGCCGCATGGCGACCGCGGCGGGGTGCCTATCGAGCCGTTTCTGACGGATCAGTGGTATGCCAACGCTGCCGAGCTTGCCAGGCCGGCCATTCAGTCGGTTCGGGAAGGCCGCACCGAGTTCGTCCCGAAGAACTGGGAGAAGACGTACTTCGACTGGATGGAAAACATCCAGCCCTGGTGCATTTCCCGACAGCTCTGGTGGGGACATCAGATCCCGGCCTGGTACGGGCCGGACGGCCGCGTCTTCGTCGAGAAGTCCGAGCAGGAGGCTCTCGACGCCGCGGTGGAGTATTACCTCGCTCTCGAAGGTCCATGGAAGGCCTGGGTGGAAGACCGGCTCGAGAACTTCGAGCCGGAAAAGATCCTGACCCGGGAGGAAGACGTCCTCGATACATGGTTCTCGTCGGCACTGTGGCCGTTTTCGACGCTGGGCTGGCCCGACGAAACACCGGAGCTGGACACCTACTATCCGACCGACGTGCTCGTCACCGGTTTCGACATCATCTTCTTCTGGGTCGCCCGGATGATGATGATGGGCCTGCATTTCATGGAGAAGGAGCCTTTCCACACGGTCTACGTGCATGCCCTGGTGCGCGACAAGCACGGCGCCAAGATGTCCAAGTCGAAGGGCAATGTCATCGATCCGCTGGAGCTGATCGAGGAATACGGCGCCGACGCGCTGCGCTTCACGCTGACCATCATGGCGGCGCAGGGGCGGGACGTGAAGCTCGATCCGGCGCGCATAGCGGGCTACCGGAACTTCGGCACGAAACTCTGGAACGCCACCCGGTTCGCCGAGATGAACGGCGTGGCGCGCAACGACGCTTTCTGGCTTCACGACTCCAAGCTCACCGTCAACCGCTGGCTGCTCACCGAACTCACCCGCACGGCGCGCGAGATTACCGACGGCATCACGTCCTACCGCTTCAACGATGCCGCGGGCGCGGCCTACCGCTTCGTGTGGAACCTCTTCTGCGACTGGTATGTCGAGTTGCTGAAGCCGGTCTTCA
>JAJFMR010000482.1 GCA_020696915.1 Rhizobiaceae bacterium
CTCGCCGGACAGACGATTCCAGAACAGCACCTCGTTCTTGGGTGGCGGCTCCATGCCTTCGGGGACGTCATGGCCGGCCGCTTCGCAGAATCTCGCGATTACCATGTCGGCTTCCGGACCGAGCGCCATGACCGTCTCCACACGCTTCAGCATGTCCGCGGAAACCAGATCCGGGTGTACGGTGATCAGGATAGTCGCCGGCATCTCCTCGGGCAGGGCATAGGAGCCGCCGTCACGCGCGGCCGGCAGCAGGTGGTGCGCCTCGTCGATGACCAGCCAGTGCGGCCGCCCGGTGCGGGCGCGGACCCCGGCGAGCTCCGGCAGGAGCTTGGCAAAGAATGCGGGCCGTTCATCCGTCTTGAGGCCGAGCATGTTGACGACGACATTGCTCGAGGGCCTTGCCAGGAGGTCGAAGACCTCCCGTTCGCTCGGCGCCTGGTCGGCATCGCCAATCACCACCGCGTCCGCCAGCTCTTCGTAGTCGCCTTCGGGGTCGAGCACGCCGAACTGGAAGCCGGCCTTCACGAACCGCTCGATGAGGGCGGTGGCCAGCGTCGACTTGCCGATCCCCGAAGTCCCGGCGAGCAGCACGGAGCCGCCTTGCGGCGACAAGGACATCGGCTGGCCGGATCCATCCACGCCGACTTCGACGCGTTGGCGCTCGGAATCCATCAGCGCGGCGTCCATCTCCATGATGGCTCCAATGAGTTCCATCACTCCGGCGCTACGGGCGCCGCGCGTGACCCGGTCCGCCGTCTTCTTCAGGGTCTCGAGCGCGTTGTCGACGGCCACTCCGTAGCCCACGCAGCGCAGGAAGGCATGGTCGTTTTCGGCGTCTCCGACGCCGATGACGTTATGCGCCGAGAGACCCATCTCCTCGAGCGCGGCGGCAAGTCCGGTCGCCTTGTTGACGCCACTCGGAAGGATCATCACCGAACCCTTGTTGAAGATGATTTCGAGTTCGAGGCCGAGTTCCTTGATCAGTTCCAGCGCGATCTTTTCGCTGGGCTCCCAGACGGCGACGACGGAACGCCCGACCGAGAGTGGCGAAACGCCGGCAGCTTTCATCCTGGCGACGAACTCCTCTGGCGGAGCAGGCGAGAGCACCCGCTCCTTCCTCGTCGAAGGCGTGTAGAGGAGCGCTCCGTTCTCGGCCACCACCATGTCGAAGATGTCGAGCCCGGGAAAAACCTCTTTCAGATCGGGCAACTCGCGGCCGGTCACCATGATGAGCTTGCGGCCGGTCGCTTTCAGCCTTTCGAGAGCTCTGTAGGCTTCGTCGGAGACGGTGCCGTGGTCGGCCAGCGTCCCGTCGTAATCGGTGGCGAGTGCTAGGACATACATGGGCGAGCTTCTTTCGTGCAGGGTCATAACGGTCGTGCCGGGGTGGCGTTCCGGGCGGCCGGCAAGTGCGGACCACGGGGCATGGAAGCTGCTGGAGCATCCGGAGTTGCCGAAGCGCGTCCAGGCGGCATTGGTGGGAACCATACTGGCCGGGCAGGATTAAGGAAGAGCAGGCGAGAGAGGGTTCGCCGGTCGATCTTGCATGTCCGGAAGCGGCATGACGTCCGACGACCTGGACCGGTTGCGGGCCGTGATCACGCGCCGGGCCAGGGGAAGATTGCGGCCGGCACTTCATAGCGGGGCCACTGTCGGGTATTTAGGATCTCACCGGAATGAAGATAGCCCATGTCGCGCCGCTCTATGAAAGCGTTCCGCCCCGCTACTATGGCGGAACCGAACGCATTATTGCCTATCTGGTGGACGGCCTCGTCGAGCTCGGCCATGACGTGACGCTGTTTTCAAGCGCGGACGCCAGGACGAAGGCCGAACTGGTTGCCGTGCGGGACAAGGCGCTGCGCCTCGATCCCGAAAGGCTGAAGTCGCCGATCGCCGCTCACCTGTCCATGCTGGACGAAGTCCGCCGCCGCGCCGCGGCGTTCGACGTGATCCATTTTCATCTCAGCCATTTCATCCATTTTCCATTTTTCGAGCATATGCCGGAACGCACGGTCACCACGCCGCACGGTCGACTCGATTACAAGGATCTGGCCGCCGCCTGCCGGCGCTGGCCGCTGTTCCCGATGATCTCCATTTCCGAACCGCAGCGGCGCCCGCTTCCCGAAGCGAACTGGGTGGCCACCATCCATCATGGGCTGCCGCCCGATCTCTACCGGCCGCTCGATGCCGGCCGGAAGAGGGAAGGCTACCTGGCGTTTCTCGGCCGGCTGTCGCGCACCAAGCGGCCCGATCTGGCGATCGAGATCGCCCGCCGTGCGGGTCTCGAACTCAGGATCGCGGCCAAGGTGGACGAGGAGGACCCCGGCTATTTCCGCGAGACGATAGAGCCGGCGATCGATGGCGACCGGATCCGCTATCTCGGCGAGATCGGCGAGGCCGATAAACAGGAGTTTCTCGGCAACGCCGCCGCGCTGCTTTTCCCGATCGAATGGCCGGAGCCCTTCGGCCTCGTCGTCATCGAGGCGATGGCCTGCGGCACTCCGGTCATCGCCTTCGACGCCGGGGCGATGCGCGACCTCGTCGACGAGGGCGTCACGGGCTTCGTCGTAACATCGGCAGATGAAGCGGTGGCGGCGGTGGGCAGGCTCGGGTCGATCGACCGGGCAAGGGTCCGGCAGGTCTTCGAAGCGAGGTTCTCGGCAGCCCGGATGGTCCGCGACTATGCGGCCGCCTATGCACGGCTGACCGCGCCCCCCGCCGAGGCGGGGAGCCCGGCGCCGGCCGGTGCCGCGGTATGAAGGTCCGGGCCCCAGCATGAAGGAACTCGATGAAGCGAGGCTCG
>JAJFMR010000082.1 GCA_020696915.1 Rhizobiaceae bacterium
GCTTCCACTCGCCCGCGGCGCTTCAGCAGGGGCTCACCACGTCGCCGGTCTCCACATATACGGATTTCAGCTGCGAGTAGTGATCGGGCGCGGCGAGCCCGAATGCTTGAAGCCGCCGAACGGCACCTCGACCGGGGTGGAGATTGTAGCTGTTGATCCGGCAGGTGCCGGCCTGGAGTTCGGCGAACATTTGGTGGGCGCAGGCGAGATCCCCCTGTGAAAACGCCAGCCGACAGGCCATGGCGCCGCCGACCGCGTTCTCGATATCGGCATCGCCGAACACCATGAGCGGCGACTTGCCACTTCCATAGTCGCGCGCTTCATCAGCGATCCCGCGAGGCCCCGGAACCTGGAGCTCGGCGATGATTTCCCCGGTGGCCGGATAGGTTACCGGCAGCCTGGCGCCGCGCGGATCATCGAGGAAGCTGCCATTGACGTAGTGCGATGCCTTCGGCTGCGCGCGCTCTCCGGTTCTGTGGCACGTCCGGAAGAAATTTAACGATCCGAGACCCGCCAGCGTGGATTGATCCAGGGTTCCTGGTTGGACGGCGGCAGCGGCGTCCGCCCGAGTATATGGTCCGCCGCCTTCTCGCCCGCCATGATGGAAGGTGCGTTGAGATTGCCGTTGGTGATCCGCGGAAAGATCGACGAGTCGGCGACCCGCAAACCGTCGACGCCGATCACCCGGCATTCGGGATCGACGACGCTCGAAGGGTCGTCCGGCCTGCCCATCCGGCAGCTGCCGCAGGGATGGTAGGCGCTCTCGGCATGGTCCCGGATGAAGGAATCGAGATCCGCGTCGGTCACCAGATGGCTGCCCGGTGAAATTTCCCTGCCGCGATAGGCGTCGAAGGCGGGCTGCCCGAAGATCTCCCGGGTCAGCCTGATGCAGTGGCGGAAATCGGACCAGTCGTCCGGATGCGACATGTAGTTGAAGCGGATTTCCGGCGCCGCCCTTGGATCGGCCGATCTGAGCGACACCGTGCCGCGGGACTTCGACCGCATCGGGCCGACATGCGCCTGGAAGCCGTGCGATTTCGCTGCCGACCTCCCATCATAGCGGATGGCGGCGGGAATGAAATGATACTGGATGTCGGGGTAGTCGACGCCGGCGGCGGAGCGCACGAAGGCTGCCGCCTCGAAGTGGTTGGTCGCCCCGAGCCCGGTCTTGAAGAGCAGCCATTCGGCGCCGATCAGCGCCTTGGAAATCGGATTGAGGACGGAGTAAAGGGTGATCGGCTGGAGCGATTCCTGCTGGATGTAGAGCTCCATGTGGTCCTGCAGATTGCGGCCGACGCCGGGCCGGTCGGCGACGACCTCGATGCCGTGACGCCGCAGATGCCCGGCGGGCCCGATGCCCGACAGCATCAGCAGCTTCGGCGAATTGATCGCCGATGCGGCAATGATCACTTCACGTCTTGCCGTGACGGACTGGACCTTCCGGCGAGCTTCGATCTCCACCCCGGTGGCGCGCTGGTTCTCTATCGTAACCCGCCGCGCCAGGCCGCTGACGAGCCTCACGTTCCCCCGCTTCAGCGCGGGTCGCAGATAGGCATTCGCGGTGGACCAGCGGCGGCCGTGGAAAATGGTCTGCTCCATCGGCCCGAAGCCTTCCTGCTTCGAGCCGTTATAGTCGGAGGTCAGTTCGAACCCGGCCTGCCTGCCGGCTTCGATGAAAGCCGCATACAGAGGGTTGGTGCGCGGCCCGCGCTGCACGTGGACGGGCCCGTCGATGCCGCGCCAGCCGTCCTCGCCGCCGCCGGCGTTTTCGAGCCGCTTGAAATAGGGCAGGACGTCGGCGAACGACCAGCCGGTCGCGCCCGCCTCTGCCCAGTGATCGTAGTCGCGCGCGTGCCCTCTGACATAGACCATCCCGTTGATGGAGGAGGAACCGCCGAGCACCTTGCCGCGTGGCGTCGCCAGCACGCGGCCGCCGAGATGCGGTTCGGGCTCGGTGGAAAAGCCCCAGTCGTAGCGGCTCGTGTTGAGCGGGATCGACAGCGCCGAAGGCATCTGTATCAACGGGCCGAAATCGGTTCCGCCATATTCGATGACGATCACCGAGTGGCTTCCGCCCTCCGACAGCCGGTAAGCCAGGGCAGCACCCGCCGAACCCGAGCCGATGACGACGAAATCGGCCTCAAGCATTGCCGAGATGGGCGAAGAAGTCGGCCGGCGAGACGTTGCCGCCCGATCCTATCACCAGGATCGTCTTGCCGCCGACCGCCTCCCCTCCGTCGAGAAGAGCGGCGAGTGAGGCCGCACCCGATGGTTCGAACACCACCTTCAGCCGTTCGAAGGCGGTCTTCATCGCCGAACGGACGGAACTGTCCGACACCGTGGTGCCGCGCACCCCCGCGGCAGTCGCCGCGGCGAAGGGTGCCACGCCCGGCCGCCGCGCCATCAGCCCGTCGCAGATCGATCTCCGGACGAGCGGCCTGGTCTGGATCCCGCCGCTGGCGAGCGACACGCCCATGCCGTCGAAATCCTCAGGCTCGACCCCGACGATCTCCGTCTTCGGCGACAGGTAATGGAAGGCGAGCGCCACCCCGCCGATCAGGCCGCCGCCGCCGACGGGGCAAAACACCATGTCGGCCAGCGCGCCGTTCGCCGCGAGTTGTGCCACGGCTTCCAGCCCGACCGCCGCCTGCCCGGCGACGATCTCCGGGTCGTCGAAGGGATGCAGCAGAACGAGATCGTCTTCGGCGGCGATCTGCCGCGCCCGCTCCATGGCGACTTCCTCGCGCGCCCTTTCGCCGTGCTCGGTGACGACCACGCGCGCGCCATATCCCGACGTCGCGTCGCGCTTGGCGAGCGGCGCGTCGACCGGCATGACCATGGTGACCGGAATGCCGAGCCTCTGCCCGGCCGCAGCGAGCCCCTGCGCGAAATTGCCCGAGGAATAAGCGACCACGCCGCGCCGCGCCTCGTCGCCTGAAAGCCGCGTCAGCCGCCAGTAGGCGCCGCGCACCTTGAACGATCCCGCCCATTGCAGGCATTCCGGCTTGACGAAGACGCGGGCGGCGCCCGTCTGGCGGGCAAGTGCTGCCGACTCGATGAGTGGCGTCACCTGGATGGCGGGAGCGGTCACGGCCTGCGCCATGCGCAGATGGTCGAGCGTTGGAACCAGACTCATTTTGCCCTCAGGCTCTCGTAGGAGACCATCACATGGGCGGCATAGGCCGGCCGTTGGGACAGCCGCCCGTAATAGGCCTCCAGATGCGGCGTTTCCGCCCGCTCGAAGTCGACCGTGAAATACCGGTAGAGGTGCGCCCCGACCACGATGTCGGCGAAGCAGGGTTGCGCGCCGCCTAGATAGTCGGCTTCCGACAGCCTCGCATCGAGCATGGCCGCGAGCGGCTTGAGGCGTTGAACGGCAGCAGCGATCGCCTGGCCGTCGCGTTGTTCCGGGCGCGTCCCCACCAGCGGCCAGAAGACGCCGGTCAGCAGTTCCGGGCCGAAGCTGGTCTTCATCCACTCCGCCCATTTGTCGAGCTTCGCCCGGCTGAGGGGATCTGACGGCCAGAAGCTGGCGCTTCCGTATTGCGCACCGAGATAGCGCACGATTGCCGCGCTCTCCCACAGAAAGGCGTCGCCGTCGCGGAGCACCGGGATCCGCCCGTTCGGGTTCATCGCCCGGAATTCCGGCGTGTCGAGGCCGCCGAATGCCCCGCCCACGTCGATACGCTCGCAGGCGATGCCGAGTTCGGCCAGTGCCCACATCACGGCCTGCACGTTCACCGACGTGGCGCGGCCCCATACTGTGATCATCACTCACCTCGCGGAAAACGTTTCGATTCTTCGAGAATGTTCAGATCCATGTGGTTGCGCATGTAGCGCTCGGAAGCCTTCTGCAGCGGCTGAAAATCCCACGGGAAATAGGCGCCGTTGCGCAGCGCCGGATAGACCACCTGGCGCCGCGCCTGGCTCTCCCGGACGGCGGCGTCGAAGCCGGCCATGTCCCAGCGCGCCCGGACTTTCTCCATGAAGGTGGCGACCAGTATGGCGTTTGCCGGATCCGCGGCAAGGTTGAGGCGCTCGAGCGGATCCGATTCCAGATCATAAAGTTGCGGCGGATCGATCTCGCAATGGACGAACTTGTACCGCCCATCGCGGATCGCGACGAGCGGCGCCGAAGAGCCTTCGGCGGCGTATTCCATGAGCACCGGTTCGGAACGCTCCGCGCCGCCGGTCAGCGGCAGCAGCGACCGCCCGTCGGTCCACGGTGCGATCGCGTCGATGTCGATCCCGGCAAGCTCGCAGAGCGTCGGCAGCACGTCGAGGTTGGAGACCGGCGAGCCGATCGTCCGGGCCTCGATGCCGCTGCCGGCGATCATCAGCGGCACCCGCGACGAACCTTCGAAGAAACACATCTTGAACCAGAGGCCGCGCTCCCCGAGCATGTCGCCATGATCGGAGCAGAGCACGACGACGGTGTCGTCGAGCATCCTCGTGCTTTCCAGCACCGACAGGAGCTCGCCGATCCTGTCGTCGAGCCAGGAGATGTTGGCGAAATAGCCGCGGCGCGACCGCCGGACATGCTCGCGGCCGATCGCGAAGCTGCCGTAGTCGCTGGCCCGGTAGAGCCGCTGCGAGTGAGGATCCTGCTCGTCGAAGGGAATACAGGCGGTTTCGGGATCGAGGGCCTGGCAGTTCTCGTAGAGGTCCCAGTACGTGCGGCGCGCGACGTAGGGATCGTGGGGGTGGCTGAAGGAGACTGTCAGGCACCACGGCCTCTTCGACGGATCCCTGCTGGTGCGGGCGAGCTCATAGAGTTTCTGTCGCGCGCAGAAGGCCACCTCTTCGTCATATTCGAGCTGGTTCGTCGTCTCGGCAATGCCGGCGCCGGTCACCGAGCCGAGATTGTGATACCACCAGTCGATGCGCTCGCCGGGCCGGCGATAGTCGGGCGTCCACCCGAAATCCGCCGGATAGATGTCCGTGGTGAGCCGTTCCTCGAAGCCGTGCAACTGGTCCGCTCCGACGAAGTGCATCTTGCCCGACAGGCATGTGTAGTAGCCGGCGGCGCGCAGATGGTGCGCAAACGTCGGAATGTCCGACGCGAACTCCGCGGCATTGTCGTAGACGCGCGTTCGCGACGGCAACTGGCCGCTCATGAAGGCGGCCCGACCGGGCGCGCAGAGCGGCGAGGCGGTATAGCAGTTCCGGAAGCGGGCCGATCGCGCCGCCAGCGCCCTGAGATGCGGAACGTGGAGAAAATCCGCGGGGCCATCTGGAAACAGCGTCCCGTTGAGCTGGTCGACCATGAGAATGAGGATGTTGGGAGCCGTCACGCTGCCGCCCCAAGCTTCGCCGTGACATAGTCTTCTACGAGCGCCGCGGCACTTGCCGGATTGGGCAGGCCATCCCTGAGCGCCCTGCGGATGTAGAGGCCGTCGATCAGCGCGGCGATGGCCTCGGCCGACCGCTCGGCCTCGGCCCGCGCCATAAGCGGGACAAGGCCGCTCATCAGGTTCGAATGAAGGCGCCTCGCGTAAACCCTGAGCAGGCGTCGGGAGAGTGGCGATTTCTGTGCCTGGACATAGAAGGCAAGCCAGGCGTGCACGATCTCCTGGCGGAACTGCGCGGCCGAGAAATTCACCGCGATGACGGCCGAAACCCGCTCGCGCGGAGTCACGGCGGCGGCGAGCGCCCGCACGCAATCATGGCCGAGGTCAGTGAGAAGCTGCCGCATCGTGGCCTGCAGAAGTTCTTCCTTGGCACCGAAATAATGATGCGCCAAGGCCGGCGAAACCCCGGCCCGCCCGGCGATCTCCGACATGGTCACTTCGAGCGAGCCTCGCTCGCCGATCGTCAGGATCGCGGCGTCGATGATCGCCTTGCGGCGCAGCTTTTTCATTCCGATCCGGGGCATGGCAGGTTTCCGGAGGCCACACTATTTTTACTTGACTGGTCAATCAACAAAAAAACCGCCGTGAGGGCGGTCTTTACGGCGCGGCGCGCCGCGTCCATCTTACGCAAGACTCCGCGCCCGCGCGGGCACCCAATTCAAGGAGACGGACATGACCGCATGCATCGTGGGGTGGGCTCATTCCCGGTTCGGCAAGCTCGAGGGCGAAACGCTGGAGAGTCTGATCACCAAGGTGGCGGTCGAGGCGCTGGAACATGCCGGCATCGGACCGGACGATGTCGACGAAATCCTGCTCGGCCATTTCAACGGCGGTTTCTCGGCCCAGGATTTTACGGCGAGCCTGGTCCTGCAGGCCGATGACCGCTTCCGCTTCAAGCCCGCGACACGCGTCGAAAATGCCTGCGCCACCGGCTCTGCCGCGGTGCGCCAGGGCGTCAGGTCGATCGATGCGAGGAGCGCCCGCTTCGTGCTGGTGGTCGGTGCCGAGCAGATGACCACGACCCCCGGTCCGGAGATCGGCAAGAACCTGCTCCGCGCCTCGTACCTGCCGGAGGACGGCGACACTCCCGGAGGTTTCGCGGGGGTTTTCGGCAAGATCGCGCAGGCTTACTTTCAACGTTACGGCGACCAGTCGGACGCGCTGGCGATGATTGCCGCCAAGAACCACAGGAACGGCGTCGACAATCCCTATGCCCAGTTGCGCAAGGATTTCGGTTATGAGTTCTGCCGGCACGAGAGCGACAGGAACCCGTTCGTGGCAGGGCCGCTGAAGCGGACCGACTGCTCGCTGGTTTCCGACGGGGCGGCCGCCCTGGTGCTCGCCGATTCGAGCGTCGCGCTGGGCATGCGGCGCGCCGTTGCGTTCCGCGCCAGCGAGCACGTTCAGGATTTCCTGCCGATGTCGAAGCGCGACATCCTGCTGTTCGAGGGCTGCGAGGAAGGCTGGGCGCGCGCCCTGAAGACTGCCGGAGTGACCCTGGACGACCTGTCCTTCGTCGAGACGCATGACTGTTTCACGATCGCCGAGCTCATCGAATATGAGGCCATGGGGCTGGCCAAGCGGGGCGAGGGGGCAAGGATCGCCATGGAAGGCCAGACGGCGAAGGATGGGCGGCTGCCGGTCAATCCGTCGGGCGGGCTGAAGTCCAAGGGCCATCCGATCGGCGCAACGGGCGTTTCGATGCACGTTCTTTCCGCCATGCAGCTTAGCGGCGAGGCCGGCGGCATCCAGGTGCCGGGCGCCACGCTCGGTGGAATCTTCAACATGGGCGGCGCCGCCGTGGCGAACTACGTGTCGATCCTGGACCGCATCAGGTGAGACACCCGGCCATCGTCACGGGCGGCGCTTCGGGCATCGGCCTGGCTGCCGTCAAGCGGCTGCTCGACGATGGCTGGACGGTCGCGGTGATCGACGCCGACGCCGATGCGCTCGGCGCCGCCGAAAGCGCCTTCGCCGACGAAAGTGCGATTTTCCTGGAAGCCGACATCACCGACGAGGACGATCTGGCCGCCGTCTTCGACGCGGTGGTCGACCGGCAGGGCCTGATCGGCGGGCTGGTCAACTCGGCCGGCATTCAGCGCGATGTGCCGGCCGAGGACACTAGCGCCGAGCTGTTCCGGGAGATCCTGGAGATCAACCTCGTCGGCTCGCTGATCACCGCAAAGGCGGCTCTCGAGCGCATGGGAGCGACGCTGTCGATCGTCAACGTCATTTCGGCGTCCGGCCTGCGCGCCAATCGGGGCCGGGCCGCCTATGGCGCCTCCAAGGCCGGGGTAAAGCTCCTTTCGGAAGTGCTGGCGCTCGAGTTCGGAAATCGCAACGTGCGCGTGAACTGCGTCGCGCCCGGTCCTATCGAGACACCGCTTGTGTCGAAGCTGCACTCGGTCGAGGACCGGCAGACCTGGCTCCGCCACGTTCCGCAGGGACGCTATGGCGAGCCGGAAGAGGTTGCCGCAGCGATTGCCTTCCTGCTGTCGCCCGAGGCGAGCTTCGTCAACGGCCACACGCTTTGCGTCGACGGCGGCTTCTTCTCGTCGGGAATAGTTTAAGGGTCAGGGGGGAGGTCTTGGCCAATCCGGTGCTGGTCGAAGTGCTGCGCGGCGACATCGTCGAAAGCAGGCACCGCGGCGCGTACATCGTCTGCGACGCTGAAGGCAAGGCGGTGCTCGAGGCAGGCGACGTTCTTCGGCCCGTCTTCCCGCGTTCCGCCGTGAAGGCGATCCAGGCTTTGCCGCTCGTCGAGAGCGGAACGGCGGACGCGTTTGCCTTCGGCGACCCGGAGCTTGCGCTGGCCTGCGCATCGCACAGCGGCGAGGCCGCGCATGTCGAGCTGGCGCGCGCGATGCTCGCCAGGGCAGGGCTGGACGAATCCGATCTCGAATGCGGCAGCCACTGGCCGACCGACCACGACGCGACGGTGGCGCTTGCCCGTTCCGGCAAAGGCCCGTCGGACCTCTACAACAACTGCTCGGGGAAGCATTCCGGATTTCTGTGCACGTGCCGGCATCTCGGCATCGCCACGGCCGGCTACATCGCCCCCGACCACGCCTTCCAGGAACTCGTCCGTGCCACGATGGAAGACGTCACGGGCGCTCCCCATGGCCCCCGCAACCGGGCTGTGGACGGCTGCTCGATCCCGACCTATGCGGTTCCCTTGCGTAACCTTGCGCACGGCTTCGCGAGGATGGCCACGGGAGCGGGTCTTGCGCCCGACCGCGCCAGAGCGGCGCGGCGGCTCCTCGCCGCCTGCATGGCCGAGCCCTTCTTCGTTGCCGGGACCCGCCGCGCCGACACCAGGCTGATGTCGTTCGCGCCCGGCCGCATTTTCGTGAAGACCGGCGCGGAAGGGGTCTACTGCGCGGCCGTTCCGGAGCTGGGTCTTGGTGTGGCCCTGAAATGTGACGACGGCGCGGGCCGAGCCGCCGAAGCCATCCTTGCGGCCATCCTGGCGAAGCTGCTCGAGGTTGACCAGGACCTGGCCTTGTGGCTCGGCCGGCAGGCCAGACCCGCCGTGCCGAGCCGCAAGGGCGAGGAGGTCGGCATGGTTCGACCGACCGCCGCGCTGGCGTGACCGGGACCAGAGCCAGGTTCGCTGCGGCGATTTATCCCCGCAGTGGATCGGCTTGGCGCCGGCCCGGCGACGGCAGGACCACCGTCGAAGATCGACATGGGTTGAGTAACGGCGCCGCAGCGCCTAACGTCAGTCGATGAGCAGAGCATTCACCCGCGAGGATGGCAGCGAAGGCGCCATCGCCGACATCGGCGAGCGCCCGGTCAGCCATCACCGCAACCTGGTTACCGCGCAAGGTCTAGCCGCGATCGACGCCATGGTGGCGCAGTTGCGCGAAGACCTCGCAAAGGCCGAATCGGCCGCCGACAGGGAGCGGATCGCCACGCTCTCGCGCGACCTGCGCTACTGGAATGCACGGCGCGAAACCGCCGAACTGTCGGTGCCGGAGCCCGGCAGCAAGGTCGTCCGTTTCGGCATGACAGTCACGATCGAAGCGGAGGACGGCAAGCGCAAGTCCTGGAAGATCGTCGGCGAGGATGAGGCAGACGCGGCGAGCGGCAGCGTCTCGCATGTCTCGCCGATGGCGATGGCGCTCTTCGGCAAGCGCGTCGGCGACGTCGCGGCGGTCAGCGGCAAGGAGTGGGAAATCGTCTCCATTTCGGCGGAGCCCTGACGGCGTCCGTCACCGCTTCTCCAGCAGCCTGTCGAGCAGCCTCTCGGCGGCCTCCGGTATCACGGTGCCCGGCGGGAAAATCTCGACCGCGCCGGCGCCAAGCACCGCTGCGTGGTCCTGCGGCGGGATCACGCCGCCGACCACGATCATGATCTTCTCGCCGCCCAGCCTGTCGAGC
>JAJFMR010000483.1 GCA_020696915.1 Rhizobiaceae bacterium
AGTACTTCGCGCCAGGCCAGAAGGGATCCTCGGCGATGCCTCACAAGCGCAATCCGGTTCTCTCGGAAAACCTGACCGGGCTGGCGCGGATGGTGCGGTCGTTCGCGGCTCCGGCGATGGAGAACGTGGCGCTGTGGCACGAGCGCGACATCTCGCATTCCTCCGTCGAGCGCATGATCGCGCCTGATGCCACGGTGACGCTCGATTTCGCGCTTGCCCGGCTCACTCTGCTCGTCGACAAGCTCGTCGTCCATCCGGGCAACATGCTGAAGAACCTCGACCGGATGCGTGGCCTGGTGCATTCGCAGCGCGTGCTCCTGGCGCTCACCCAGGCCGGTCTGTCGCGCGAGGATGCGTACCGCCTGGTGCAGAGAAACGCCATGAAGGTGTGGGAGGAAGAGGCGGATTTCCTGACAGAATTGCTGGCCGACGAGGAGGTGCGCGCCGCACTGTCGGAGGCGGAGATTCGGGACAGCTTCGACCTCGCCTATCATACCAGGCACGTCGACACGATCTTCCGGCGGGCGTTCGGTCTTCCTGCCTGACGGCCGAAGCAGCGCATTTTTTTTCACGCCGGCACAATATCGCCGCGGAAGCATCATTGGCCCGTCACGATTGTCTCCCATTATAATGGGGCGCGGGACCTGGAGGAGCCAAGATGAACGAGCGTGGCGAAACTCTCGACGAACTGTTGAACGATCCGATCGTGCAGATGGTCATGAAGCGTGACAACGTCCGCCCCGAGGAGTTGCGCCGCTCCCTGGAGCGTGCCCGGCGGGCGCGCCGGTCCTTGCTTCCTCCGCATGTCATCGCCGATGCATGTCGCCGGGGACTGTGCGTTTCGTAGGCGTCGGGTTCCTCGCGCAGTCACCCTCCCGCCGTTCGCGCAATTCCTTCTCGCGAAGTGCCGTAGCCGTCAGCGACCGTCGTAGCGGCATCTGCACAGAATTCCGGCCCCGATAACCGGTGAGGACAAGTCGCCAACGTCGACGCCGAGTTCCTGAAGAGCCGCATGGCCGAATTCCTTGGCTTCGTCATCAGGTCGACCTTCCCTCCAGGGCTCCGGGACATCGTCAGGCAAGGTTGCGGAGCGGCGCCCTGCGGCGGGCGCAATCGAGACCCGTGCTCGACGCTCCTGACGGCGGCGGCTATGGTCGCAATCCTCCGCCCCCGGACCGCGTGGTGCGGGATGGCGAATGGAGCCCGAGGAAAGCCCGCATGCCCTCCGAACCGCAATCACCGCGCCTTGCCGTACTGATCGATGCCGACAATGCGTCGGCCAAGATCGTCGACGGCCTGTTCGAGGAGATTGCCAAGATCGGCGAAGCAAGCGTGCGGCGCATCTATGGTGATTTCTCGAGCGCGCGTTCCAAGGCCTGGGCCGACGTCCTCTCCCGGCACGCCATCATCCCGCACCAGCAATTCGCCTATACGACGGGCAAGAACGCGTCCGACATCACTCTGGTCATCGACGCGATGGATCTGCTGCACAGCGGCCGGTTCGATGGTTTCTGCCTGGTCTCGTCCGACAGCGACTTCACGCGGCTGGCGGCCAGGATCCGCGAGCAGGGCGTCGACGTATACGGCTTCGGCGAGCACAAGACCCCGGCGAGCTTTCGACAGGCCTGCCGCCGTTTCGTCTACACCGAAAACCTCCTGGCTCCAGCTGCCGGCAACGGCGCCGGAACGGCGTCTGCACCAAAGCCCCTGCAGCCGCCGGCCGCCGCCGCGGCCGTCATCAGGAAGGCGATCACCCAACTGGAGAGCGAGGATGGGTGGGTGCCGCTCGGCGCGGTCGGGACGCAGCTCGCCAATCTGGCCTCCGATTTCGACCCGCGCACGTTCGGCGCGCGCAAGCTGAGCGATCTCGTGCGGGCCACCAATGCCTTCGAGATCGACAATCCGGAGGGCGGCAGGCTGCGCATCCGCATCAAGCCGCAGCCCCATGACGGCGGCCGGGGCAAGGGACCCAAACCTGCGATCAAAGGAGGCAAGTCGACATGATTACCGGCGCCCAATGCCGTGCGGCGCGCGCGCTGACGGAAATCAGCCGGGCGAAGCTTGCCGAGCGCTCGCGCGTCGACGAAGAGCAGGTCGCCGCCTTCGAGCGCAAGTTGCAGACACCCGACCCGGATGTCATTGCCGCCCTGGAGTCAGCGCTCGAGGAGGCCGGCGCCCTGTTCATCCCGGAAAATGGCGGTGGAGCGGGGGTCCGCCTGAAGTTCAATTCCTCCATTACCCGTCGCATCGGAGTGCTCGAGAACGAAGGCGGGTCAAGCCGGCTCGACGACGTTCCCGGATCGTAATCGGGCGTCTGGGGACGCGAGGCCATCCCGTCGGCTGGCAAGTTGTTTGAAATCGCCGGGCTGCCGCAGTTTGGGGATTCTCGCAAGCCATTCCGTCCGCTACGCTTTGCTCGATGATTCGTTTCCTGGCTCGATGGCGGGCAGGCGAGATTCGGATCCGGTCACAAGGCGGCAGATGTGACGATGGTATCGGCAAGCAGCGCCCAGCGCGAACCTTCCATGGAAGAAATTCTGGCTTCGATCCGGCGGATCATCGAGGACAACGAGTCGGGCCGAAAGCCGTCGGACCTCGACGCGGGGAGGTCGCTCGAAAATACGGTAATCGAAGTCGATGCGTTCCGCGCCGATTTGCGCGCCCAAGCGGGCGAAGCAGACGAAAACCCGCGGCCTGCGCCCCCTGAGCGCAAGCCGGTGATGCTGTCCGAAGTTCAGGCGCGGTCAGCCGCCGATGGCGGAACGACGCCGCGGTGGACGCCGGAAACCACCCCGGAGCCG
>JAJFMR010000484.1 GCA_020696915.1 Rhizobiaceae bacterium
CACCCCCACCCCTAGCCCCTCCCCACAAGGGGGCGGGGGACGGCGCCGGTGCCGCTTCGGCCGAAAATCACGAGCGGTCGAATGCGGGGTTCGACCGCGCAAGCTGTCCTCCTTGCGGAGAGGGGCAGGGCTGGGCGTGCAAAGCCGAACCACTCGCTTCGAAGAACTCAGATGCGAGAGCCTTGCCCCTCGTAGGGAGGGCTCTCGGTTGGGAGCTGAAGCGCAGGCCAAGCGGTTCGAACGCCTCATTGGCGATCGCCCAAGCTCTTCTGGGGAGGACCAAGAGGTGGGTGTGGACGGGCAGGAGGGGCGGCTCGAACTCGTCCTGTGCAACGGCGCAGCGGGGCTGACATCGTGGCGAAGGCCATCATGCTGCAGGGCACGGGCTCCGACGTCGGCAAGACGGTGCTGGTTGCCGGCCTATGCCGGGCGGCCAGGCATCGCGGCATCGCGGTGCGGCCGTTCAAGCCCCAGAACATGTCCAACAACGCCGCGGTCGCCGACCTTCCCGGAGGGCAGACGGGCGGCGAAATCGGCCGGGCGCAGTGGCTCCAGGCGCTCGCCTGCGGCGTTCCGCCGTCGGTCCACATGAACCCGGTGCTGCTCAAGCCGCAAAGCGAGACCGGCGCCCAGATCGTCGTGCACGGCAAGGTGTTCGGGCAGGCGAAGGCGCGCGACTACCAGGCGCTGAAGCCCCGCCTGATGGACGCGGTACTGGAATCCTGGGGCAGGGTGGGGGATGGCGCCGACCTCGTCATCGTCGAAGGGGCAGGGTCGCCGGCCGAGATAAACCTCAGGCCTCGCGACATCGCCAACATGGGGTTTGCAACGCGGGCGAACGTGCCGGTGGTGCTGGTGGGCGACATCGATCGCGGCGGGGTGATCGCTTCGATCGCCGGCACCCATCTTGTCCTGCCGGACGAGGATCGGGCGATGATCGTCGGCTATCTCGTCAACAAGTTTCGCGGCGACGCCTCGCTCTTCGATGCCGGGCTTGCGGCGATCGGCGAATTCACCGGCTGGCCGTGCTTCGGCGTCGTGCCCTGGCTGGATGCGGCGGCAGCGCTTCCTGCGGAGGACTCGGTCGTCCTCGAAAGGCTGATCGCCGGCAGGAACGGGGCGCTGAAAATCGCCGTTCCGGTGCTCGGCCGCATCGCCAATTTCGACGACTTCGATCCGCTGAATGCCGAGCCGCAGGTCGAACTGGTCTTCGTGCCGCCCGGCAGGAAGCTCCCCGGAGACGCCGGGCTCATCGTCATCCCGGGCTCGAAATCGACAATCGCGGATCTCGTCCGGTTCAGGGAGAACGGCTGGGATCGCGACCTTCTGGAGCATCGGCGGCGCGGCGGTCATGTCGTGGGCATCTGCGGCGGCTACCAGATGCTCGGGCGCAGGGTCTGCGATCCGCAAGGCATCGAAGGTGGCCCCGCCGAAGCCGAGGGGCTGGGACTGCTCGACGTCGAGACCGTCATGGCGCCGGAGAAGACAATCCGCAACGTCGCCGCCCGTTCCGCGCACTACGACGTGCCTCTGTCGGGCTACGAGATTCATCTCGGCCGGACCCGCGGTCCGGACTGCCTTCGGCCAGCGGCGATCATCGACGGCGTGGCGGACGGCGCCACCTCGCCGGACGGCAAGGTGTTCGGCACCTATCTGCACGGGCTGTTTTCCGCCGGGGCGTTTCGCACCAGGTTCCTCGAAGACCTCGGCGTGGCCGGCGGCGGCGTCGATCACCGCGCGGCGCTGGAGACGGCTCTCGACGACATCGCCAGCCGGCTCGAACAGGCACTCGACGTCGACGCCATCTTTTCGCAGGCCCGTTGAGACGTGTCGATCGAGCACGGTGCCCACTGATCCGGCGCCTCTCGGACAAGCGAGGGGCGGGCCCAAGATGGGGCCGGGAGCATGAATTCAGAAATACCCGGGCGGCATCGTCACGCCGCGCTACGTTTGCGCAAGCCGCACCGCGGCTGTAGGAGTCGCCTGACGAACGGGAACGGGACCATGGCCACGAGTTTGCTTCAGCAGATCAGATCGCTGTTCGACGGTGACCCGGGTGTCCGCAAGGTCGCCGACGATCCGGTCCTTTCGGCCGAGCTCCTGCTGCTCTTCCGGATGATCCTTGCGGACGGCGCCGTGAAGGACACCGAACTCGACATGCTGCGCCGCATCTGCCGCGAGGCATTCGGGATCGCCGACGCGAGCTTCGACGGCATCGTCGAGTATCTCAACGACTTCGGCTACGAGACGAACGGCGCGCAGGCGATCCGCATGTTCCAGGACATGGACATCGAACGCCGGCGCCTGCTCGCAAGGCACATGGCGGAGATCGCCAAGGCGGACGAGCAGCTGGCCGAGAACGAGGTCAAGCTGCTGAGGCGCACGCTGGACCTGCTCGGCATCAGTCCCGTGGACATCGTCAGGTCGTAAGCTCCCTGAGGAAGGCCGCCCACGCCGGCTCAGGCGGGCTCCCGCAGGGAAAGCTCTATTGCTGCCGGGACGTGGTCGGACGGCTTCTCCCAGGCCCGGACGTGCTTTTCGATCGACGCCGAAACCAGCCTGTCGGCCGCTTCGGGCGACAGCAGGAGATGGTCGATGCGGATGCCGTTGTTCTTCTGCCAGGCGCCGGCCTGGTAGTCCCAGAAGGTGAAGACATCGGGTGAATCGGTGGCGGCGCGGACCGCTTCGGTCAGGCCCAAATTCTTCAGGCGCCGGAAAGCCTGCCTCGTTTCCGGCTGGAAGAGCGCGTCCCTGACCCAGTTGCCGGGGAATTTTGCGTCGATTGGCTCCGGGATCAC
>JAJFMR010000083.1 GCA_020696915.1 Rhizobiaceae bacterium
ACTTCCCATGAAGTGGAGACGAGCGATACTTCACTGCTCATGCCGCCCAGCCTGCCGAAGGCGGCGATGCACCGAAAGGCGCAGTTCACCGTACGTTTACCTGCACCAACGTGCGGAGAAGTAGCGGCGGATGGCAACCTGACCAAAGCGCGTCTGAAACAGAAGCGAGGTCCTGCCGCCGTCATCCCGAAACATTCAGGCGATACTCCGTAGCCCACGCGAGCTACATCGCGCTCGGGATGATGCGGCGCTTGTGCGTGGGGTCCAACCTTTGTCTTTCCGACCTCAGCGATAGGAGAGGGCCAAAACATGCGCAGCAGTATGAACGATGAACAGGCCATGGCCGGAGGAGGCGTTGCGGCTTTCCTATTGCTGATCGCGGTAACCGTCGGGGCATTCCTCGCCACTGGCGCGGGCGCATTTGAGAGCGCGCCAACTGCCCGGCTTGCCGTCTTCCTGCCGCACGACGACGTCGCGCCGGGATCGACCGCCGAGCCGAAGGGCCGGTCCTTCACCGCCTCGACCGGCAATATGTCGAATGCAGCTCCCGCCTGCCACTATGACGCTTGCGCGCGGGCCTTTCGCAGTTTCCGAAGTTCGGACTGCACTTTCCAACCGTTCGAGGGTCGGCGCCGGGCTTGCACCAAATAGCTGCCTGGCTTCGCCGCCATCCAAGATTCGCCCGCGTGGCAGCGGTGTCCGAGTGCTCTGATAGCGACCATCCAACCGTCGGTCGCCACATGAGGCACCGCATCTTCCCATCGATGCAAGAAAACTCGGCGACCTCGGGTGATCACAAGAGGTTGCGCAAAACAATCCCGCTGCACCATCGCCTGGCCTCGCCTTGCCAAAACACCAGGCTCGCTCCAGGGAGCCCCGCCAGGAGAACTCAATTCCGCGCGTCGCTCCGGTCTCGCGCCTGTGACACGAGTTGGGCCAGGATCGCCCGCTCCGCATCCGCGCACCGAATCATGGAAACAAAGGCGCCATCCCGCACCAGGGCTACGAACGGCGCTCGCGCCGCGAGCACCGCCGCAACCTGGCGCGCAGCCGTCCAGGTGATATCGACGCTCTCGGTGACGAGCACCGCGGCGAAGAGCGTATTCAACCGGGCAAGCGTCAGCCGATCGGGTCGCGCCTCGAGCTGGCCTTCAGCCCCCCCGTGCCCGGCAAGCTGGTCCATGACGATCTGCTCCAAGGCGGCGTCGCCGAGTTCCTCGTAGTTGTGGGGCGGACCTGTGTAACGCAGCACGTCAGGATGCAGGCTAACTCCCGGAGGCAGCAATTCCGTCCCCCGGAAAAATGCCAGATGATGCGCCAAAACCACTGCCTTCTCGTAGCGTGCGCGATACTCCTCTCGGTCCTGTAGTATGGCCTCGAGCACAACCGCGGGCGTTGCCCAGCCCAGAAACTGGTCCGGGCGGTTCTCCCGCCGCCCGATGAACACAATCGCCTCAGGAGCCAGACGGCGGACCGCTCCCGCGCTGAACGCGAGGAGCCGCGTCACCCACCAGTCATCCCCGTCCCCGATGTCGACGACGACGAAGGGCTGCCGCGACGCTTTGCGAAGCGCCTCCATGATGTCCATCGGCGCGGTGTCCGACACCACGGCTCCCGTGATCCCGAGATTGGCGGGAATCACCTCGGTTTCGGCCGTGGATACCCGCATGAGATCCATGCGGCTCAGGTCAAGGTTGAACCATTTGGATCCGAGCACCGCTCGGCGCTCTGCCAGAAAATCGAGCAGCTTCAATCCCACGGGCGCCAGGCTAATGATCAACAGGATGAGGACGACCCAGTCGATAGCGGCTTCACTCGGCCATCCGCTTGCCCGCCTCACCACGACGAGGACAAGGACCCCGACGGCAAACAACGCAATTGCAGCGCCCAGTGCGGCTGGCGCGCTGTACGACCACAGCGCCTTTCCAGAATTCGCCATCGACGCCTCGCCCTCAGAGGTCCCTTCGGAACATGCGCCCCTTCCATCTGGAAATCAAATACCTGGAGTCCATCGCTGGACACCATAGGATCCGGTTCGTGGCGGGCTATCGAAGAGCAACGGTGGCTTCGCGATCGGTGATGCTTGTCGTCACTCTGCCTGTCCCGAGAGCAACCCCGCAATCGTTAACATGCGGGGATATCGTTGCCAGGTTCGGTGGCGAACATGACGAGTTAATGGTTCCGGCAAGATTTCCAACTTGTCCCGAGTTCGCAATTCCCGCCGTTCGAACCAGCAGGTGACGCGACCAGGGCCACGCGTCACCTTGCGGTTCTCCACGGCCCGCTCAGCTCTTTCGTGGTGTTCGGAATATGCGGCTCAAGGTCCCGGCGACGGGCGCCAGCCACCCCCACCAGACCCATGGATTGCAGGCGATGTGGTGATAGGTCAGCGCACCGCCGTGCACCCCGTCCGCATAGTCGACAGCGGCGCCGACTCCGAGCACGGAAAAGCCGGAAGGGAGCAGAATGAAGCGGACGTGGACTTGCGAGACAGTGTCGGTGAACTGGCCCTGGCCAACCATTGTCGTGGGACCCTGGTAGCTGCCGTCCGGGCTGTTGAAGTTGGCGCCGATGGTCAGCTGCCCTGCCACGCCGGGACGCTGCGATGTGACGGTCACGCTGACCTCGGGGATCAGGCTTTGCCGAGGGGGCAGCGCCAGAAGGCACTCCTGTGCGACGCTGATGGTTATTTCCGACCCGACCGACTCGACGTGCACGCCGGCCTGCGGAAGGTCCGCGGGATTGGTGCGCAGGCTCCGCCACATGCTGGCGACATCCATGGTCGTCATCTCCAATTCCGTCTTGCGGACTTTCCCTCGGCTTGGCTGATGATCGCGTCCACCGTGCGCTTCCCGGCCCGGCTAGGTCGGTTCGGGCCGCGCCCGCCCAGCATTCGCAGCGGCCGTTTACCGGGCAAAGCTTACCACGATTTCTGTTCCTGCGAGTGCGATTGCAGCGGGTACGTCAGTCGACTGCGGCGGGCGCGTCAGGTCGCCCGGTCCACCAGTCGGAAGCTGCACCGATTCGGCCTCGGCGTACTCGTGAGGGCAGCGGCCTTAGAGAATGTTTACTCTTTTCCGGTATCCGTGTGCCTGACGTTGACAGGCGGCAGGAGATCGCTTCATCTTGAGTGCGGGGGAAAGGAAGGCCTAAGTTGAAGATCGGATTTCTCCTCGCCGGCCTGGTGCTGTGCATGGCCGGCTGCTCGACGACCGACACGACGAGCATGACGCTCGCCGGCAAATTCGCCCTCAGCGCCTCGACCGGAGCCTTTCGCTAGGTCGCGCGCCGCCCGAACGCTCTCTCGGCAATGCGCCGAATGAAGGCGATCACCAGCTCGGTGGCGGCATATTGCGGCATGTGCCCTATCCCGTCGACGATCTCGACCTCGATGCCCTTGATCTTGTCGCGCATCGGCAGGCCGTGCAGCCGGTAGTCGAGGACGCGGTCGGCGACGCCGAACAGCAGGCCGGCCGGCATCGTGATCTCGCCATAGCGGTTCTGCAGCCTCTCCAGATCATGCTCGATGGCAACGACGTCGCTGGCCGTGGCGTAGATATGGCTCGGCCTCAGCCCGACCATGCCGCCGCCTGCCACGGCATAGTCCGCCGGCCAGTCCTGCGGTCCGAACACGAAGGCGAGCGTCCTTGGCGCCAGCTCGCGCGATTTCGGCACCGCCAGCGTATGTGACAGCAGCCATCTCTTGAGCGGCGAGCGGATGTACAGGCCCTTGAATTCCGGCCTGATCGTCTCTTCGATATGCGTGAGCGGCGCCAGCAGCACGATGCCCGAGACCTGCTCCGGATGGTCGAGCGCCGTCGCGAGCGCGATGGCTCCGCCCAGCGAATGTCCGACCAGCAGCGGTTTTTCGAGACCGAGCGCCTCGATGAAGGCGGAGATGACGGCCGCCTGCTCGGGGAGCCTGGCGGTCGCCCCGGCGGCCCGCACGGAATAACCGGAGCCGGGCCGGTCGAGCGCGATCAGCCGATAGCCGGGGCCGAAGGCGTCGAACAGCGAGTGGCGGAAGTGATGGAGGTGGGCCCCCAGCCCGTGAATGAACAGGATCGGCGGCCCCTCGCCCTTCTCGACGTAATGGATGCGGTTCCGGCCGAGCGTCACGAACTTGCCGATGGGCGGCACCAGCCGTTCCGCCTCGGCGGCGATCCGCCGCGTGACGAGCACGAAATAGGCGAGGATGGCCGCTCCGGCGAGCAGGGCCACGCCTGCCGCGACAACAGCTGTCAGCCAGAAATCCATCGTGCAGTCCGCATCGTTCCCGGCTGCTGACTATCAGGGCTCCAGCCGGCGGAGCAAGTCCGGCGGGCACCGCCACGGCCCGCGAAACTCCCGGCATTGCGGCCCGACGCGCGCCGCGCTATCCCGTTCGGGCCGCTCGCCTTCCCGGGGTCCAGCCATGCCAGAGATCGTCACCGCCGCCATGCTCGTGATCGGCGACGAGATTCTCTCCGGACGCACCAGGGATCGCAACATCGGCCATCTCGCCGAAATGATGACGGCGGTCGGCATAGACCTCAAGGAAGTGCGCATCGTGTCCGACGAGGAGGAGGAGATCGTCGCCGCGCTGAATGCACTGAGGGCTCGTTTCACCCATGTGTTCACGACCGGCGGCATCGGCCCGACGCATGACGACATCACCGCCGATGCCGTCGCCAGGGCATTCGGGGTACCTTGCGAGGTCGACGGCCGGGCCTACGCCATGCTCGAGGCCAGCTACGCCGCGCGCGGCATGGAGTTCACCGCGGCGCGCAAGCGCATGGCCCGCATGCCGCGCGGCGCCGACCACATCGACAATCCCGTCTCGACGGCGCCGGGCTTTCGCATCGGCAACGTCCACGTCATGGCGGGCGTTCCGGCGATCTTCCAGGCGATGCTCGACAATGTGATTCCGACGCTGAAGACCGGGACGAAACTGCTCTCGGCCACGGTCCACTGCCCGTTCGGCGAGGGCGTCATCGGAGGTCCGCTCGCCGACATCCAGAAGGCGCATCCCGACACCATCATCGGCTCCTACCCCAAATACCAGGACGGCGCCTTCTGGACCGAGCTCGTCGTGCGGTCGCGCGCCCCCGACGCGCTGGACAGAGCGCGCGAGGCGGTGGAGGCAATGGTAGCCGGGCTCGCCGCCCGCCAGTGACCCACGGGACTGGAAGTGGAGCGGCGGAGCACGTACAATCGGAAGGCCTTCCCCGTCAGGCAGGATCGAACTGGAGAACGTGATGGCGTTCAAGACGATACTTGCGATCATCCAGAGCGCCGAGGACATCAAACGCGTCACCGGTTGCGCAGCCGGGCTTGCCGCGCGCTTCGACAGCCACGTCATCGGGCTGCATTCGGAAGCCCTGCCCATCCCCTACACCTCGACCATTGGCTTTCCCGACGCGGAGTTCATCCAGGCCAGCACCGAGGTCAACCAGCAGCGCGCTGCCGAGCTCGAGAGCGAGTTCCGCAAGCTGGCGGCTTCGGCGGGGCTTTCATTCGAATGGCGCAGCCTCGAAAGCTTTTCGGGCGACAGCGCGCATGGCGGCATCGGCAGCGCCCGCTGCAGCGACCTGGTGATCGCCGCCCAGGCCAATCCGCATGCGGAATCGGGGAGTTCGCCGGACGTCGACGCGCTGCTGTTCGAAGCCGGACGGCCGGTGCTCGTCACGCCGTCGGAAGGCCCTTGCCTGAGCTCGTTCCGGCGCATCATCATTGCCTGGAACGGCAGCCGCGAGGCCGCCCGCGCCGCCTTCGACGCGCTGCCCTTCATCCTCGAGGCGGTCGGCACCGAAATCCTGCTCATCGACCCTCCCGAGACGGCGGACCCGGCGGCGGCCGGCGCCGATATCGCCGCCGCGCTCGCCCGCCATGGGGCAGAGGTTTCGGTGCACACCGAGAACTCGCGGGGGCTCTCCACCGACACCGTCATCCGCAACCGGCTGGCGGCGACCGGCGCCGACCTCCTGGTGCTGGGCGCCTATAGCCACTCCTGGCTGCGGGAACTGATCTTCGGCGGCGTGACGCGGACGGTGCTGCAGTCGATGCCGGTCACCGCTTTCCTGTCGAGGTAGCCGCCGCTCGCCGTCGCCGGCGCGCATCCGGTCACTGCCCTGCCCCAAATGGTTACTCGCCAGAGGGGCGCGTCGAAGCCTGCTTTGCGGCTGTGGCATTTTCGTTTCGCAGCGGATTTCTCCGGAAAGCAATTCCACTTTTGCGTCCTATGCTTTAATTCCGCGCGCAGAGCGCGCCGCCCCGGCGCGCGTTGAGCGCGAGGCCCATGTCGCTTCCCGAAAAAGCCTTCCCGGTTTCCTGGGACCAGTTCCACCGTGACGCGCGGGCCCTCGCCTGGCGGCTGGCCGGCGCCAACGGGCAATGGAAGGCGATCGTCTGCATCACGCGCGGCGGCCTCGTTCCGGCCGCCATCATCGCCCGCGAACTCGGCATCCGAGTCATCGAGACGGTCTGCGTGGCGTCCTACCACGACTATACCGCGCAGGGTCAGCTGAACGTGCTGAAGGAGGTGACGCCGGGACTGACCGAAGATGACGGCAAGAGCGTGCTCATCGTCGACGACCTCACCGACACCGGAAAGACTGCGGCGATCGTCCGGGCAATGATGCCCAAGGCGCATTTCGCCACCGTGTACGCCAAGCCCAAGGGGCGTCCGCTGGTCGACACTTTCGTCACCGAGGTGAGCCAGGACACCTGGATCTATTTTCCCTGGGACCTGGGCTTCACCTATCAGAAACCGATCGCCGACGACCACGCCGGCTGATTTCCGGACGAGCCGCAGGCGGCCCCCGCCCCGTCGCTGCGGGCCTTGCCGCGCGATGCTTCTCCCCGCTATCCACATGGCCGGCGTACAATATGTTGAGGCGGTGAAAGGGCGCCCAACGAATCGTTGACGCGTCAGAGCGAGTCACTTTTTATGGATCGGGTGCTCGTGCCGAGGACATGGCCGGACACGTCGCCGGCCCGTTTTCGAGACTTATCCGGTGTTCGGCGCGACTGTGACGCCACGCAGCGGGCGGCGTCCGCAGCTTTGCTTCATGCCCGGGAAGCCTGGAAATTTTCGGCTGTTAACACTATATTTAGTGTTTGCGGCGAGGGTGAGTACCAGATAGGGTGGTTTCGCACTGAAGAGTCGCCTGCAAGGCAGGGAGCCGGCCGAGCATCGCTTCAAGACCGATGCGGCACCCAAGCCCGCGAGGCGAGGCGAATGGAGCTGCCCGGGCGGCGGCGCTGGCAACTTCGCGGCAGCCTGTGAAGGGCTGTCCGGAAGGCGCTATATATAGAGGCTGAAGGGACGACCAGAACATGCGGATAGAACGGCGCTTCACCAGGCAGGGACAGTCTTGCTATGCGGACATCCGGTTCCGCAAGGCGGTGTCGGAAATCAGGAATCCCGACGGGTCGATCGTCTTCAGGCTCGACGATATCGACGTGCCGGCCCAGTTCTCGCAGGTCGCCGCCGACATCCTGGCGCAGAAGTACTTCCGCAAGGCCGGCGTGCCGGCGCGGCTGAAGAAGGTCGAGGAAAACGCGGTCCCCTCCTTCCTGTGGCGTTCCGTGGCCGACGAGGCGGAGCTTGCGAAGTTGCCCGAGAGCGAGCGCTACGGTTCGGAGCGCGACGCCAGGCAGGTCTTCGACAGGCTTGCCGGCACCTGGACGTACTGGGGTTGGAAGGGCGGCTACTTTGCCTCCGAGGAAGACGCCCGCGCCTTTCGCGACGAGCTGGCCTACATGCTGGCCACGCAACGCGTGGCACCCAATTCGCCGCAATGGTTCAACACCGGCCTGCATTGGGCCTATGGCATCGACGGCCCCGGCCAGGGTCATTTCTACGTCGATCCGTTCACCGGCCGGCTGACCCGTTCGAAATCGGCCTACGAACACCCGCAGCCGCACGCCTGCTTCATCCAGTCCGTCGCCGACGATCTCGTCAACGAGGGCGGCATCATGGATCTGTGGGTGCGGGAAGCGCGGCTGTTCAAATACGGATCCGGCACCGGCTCGAACTTTTCCCATCTGCGTGGCGAAGGCGAAAAGCTTTCCGGCGGGGGCCGCTCGTCGGGCCTGATGAGCTTCCTGAAGATCGGCGACCGTGCCGCCGGCGCGATCAAGTCGGGCGGCACCACGCGCCGCGCCGCCAAGATGGTGATCGTCGACATCGACCATCCCGACATCGAGGATTTCATCGACTGGAAGGTGAACGAGGAGCAGAAGGTCGCCTCGCTCGTCGCCGGCTCCAGGATCGTAAGAAACCACCTTTCCGAGATCATGAAGGCGGGAGTCAACTGCGAGGCGGATAATGGCGATTGCTTCGACCCGCAGAAGAACCCGGCGCTGAAGCGCGAGATCCGGAAGGCGAAGAAGAACGCCGTCCCCGAAACCTACATCAAGCGCGTCATAGAGTTCGCCAGGCAGGGCTATACGTCGATCGACTTCAAGACTTACGACACGGACTGGGATTCGGAAGCCTACCTCACGGTGTCGGGGCAGAATTCCAACAATTCCATTTCGCTCAAGGACGATTTCCTGCGCGCCGTCGAGGAGGACGGCACATGGAACCTGACCGCCCGCAAGGACGGCAAGGTGATGAAGACGCTGAAGGCGCGCGATCTCTGGGAGCGCATCGGCTTTGCCGCCTGGGCCTCGGCCGATCCCGGCCTCCATTTCAACACCACCATGAACGACTGGCACACCTGCGCCTCGGCCGGTGCGATCCGCGCGTCCAATCCCTGCTCGGAATACATGTTTCTCGACGACACGGCCTGCAACCTGGCGTCGATCAACCTCCTGCCCTACCGCAATGCCGACGGCTCGATCGACATCGCCGCCTTCGAGCACTCGGTCCGGCTGTGGACCATCGTGCTCGAAATCTCCGTCATGATGGCGCAGTTCCCGTCGAAGGAAATCGCCCGGCTCTCCTACGAATACCGCACGCTGGGTCTCGGCTACGCCAACATCGGCGGGCTCTTGATGACTTCGGGCATCCCTTACGATTCGGCCGAGGGCCGGGCCATCTGCGCCGCCGTCACGGCCATCCTCACCGGCACCGCCTATGCGACGTCGGCCGAGATGGCGGCGGAGCTCGGGGCTTTTCGCGACTACGACCGCAATGCCCAGAACATGCTTCGGGTAATGCGCAACCATCGCCGCGCCGCCTATGGCGACAGGGACGGCTACGAGAGGCTGGCCGTGGCGCCGGTGCCGCTCGTTGCCGCGGATCTGAAGCAGGCGGCGCTTGCCGAACGGGCCCGCGCCGCCTGGGACCGGGCGATCGAGCTCGGCGAAGAACACGGCTACCGCAATGCCCAGGCGACGGTCATCGCGCCGACCGGCACGATCGGCCTGGTCATGGACTGCGACACGACCGGCATCGAGCCGGACTTCGCGCTGGTGAAGTTCAAGAAGCTGGCCGGCGGCGGCTATTTCAAGATCATCAATCGGGCGGTGCCCGAGGCGCTTCGCAGCCTCGGCTACGGCGAGGCCGAAATCGCCGAGATCGAGGCCTATGCGGTCGGCCACGGCAATCTCGACCAGGCGCCGGCAATCAATCCGGGCTCGCTCCGGTCGCGCGGCTTCACCGACGACAAGATCGCCGTCGTGAATGCGGCGCTGAAGTCCGCCTTCGACATCAAGTTCGTCTTCAACCAGTGGACGCTCGGCGCCGACTGGGTGAAGGAGACCTTCGGCTTCACCGACGAGCAGCTCAA